>JBCCNE010000325.1:0-5881 GCA_039026015.1 Cyanobacteria bacterium P01_C01_bin.70
AAATTGAGAGAGCGATCGCGGCATTTTTTGCGCCATTTGCCTGAGGGTGCTTTCAGTAAATACGATGTAAGGCGGCACGCCCTGTTCATCAGCGAGGCGCTTACGCAGCGATCGCAACTGATCCAGCAGTGCCGCAGCGGCGGCAGATGTTTCTCCTCCCTCAGCATGATCGGTTCTAGTGGTATCAGGAATCGCCACCTCCACAGACAACTGCTTGCGGAGCACCTGCCAACTGGCGGCATTCAGCTTTAAAACCGGAAAGCCATCGGTGGTTTCATCCACCAAGCCCTGGTGCAGTAGCGATCGTCCCAGCAGCTTCCAGTCTTCAGCACTATGGTCTTTACCAATGCCGTAGGTCGAGAGCTGGTCGTGACGTAGTTCTAGCAGGCGCTTCTTTTGCGACCCGCGCAGCACATCAATCACGTGAACCATGCCAAACCGCTCTCGACAGCGCGCCACGCAGGAGAGGAACTTTTGGGCCTCAATTGTCCAGTCTTCCTTGGGTTTGGGATAGCGGCAGTTATCACAGCGATCGCACTGCCCGGCAAAGGCTTCCCCAAAGTAACTTAGTTGAATCTGTCGGCGACAGACCGTGCTCTCGGCATAGCCCAACACCTGACGAAGTTGCTGGCGGGCAATGTTTTGTTCCTGCTCGTCAGACTTCTGCTCAATGATGTAGTTGATTAACGAAACGTCGCCGTAGCTGAAATATATTGTGCAGCGAGCCGGTTCACCATCGCGTCCAGCGCGACCAGATTCCTGGTAGTAGCTTTCTAGCGTGCGGGGCAAATCGTAATGCGCCACCAGCCTTACGTCTGGCTTGTTGATGCCCATGCCGAAAGCGATCGTGGCGACAATCACTTGCACATCGTCATGAATAAAGCGGTTTTGATTGCTGCTACGCACATCGTCTGAGAGCCCCGCATGGTAGGGCAAAGCTGCGATGCCGTCCTGAGTCAACTGCCCCGCTAGCTCTTCAACGCGCTTGCGGCTGATGCAGTAGACGATGCAGGCACCCGTAATGTCCCTAATCTGGTGCAGCAGATGAGCATAGGCGTGACGCCCCTTCGGCCGCACTTCGTAATAGAGGTTGTGGCGATTAAAGCTAGCGACAAAGACGGCAGGATTGTCAAAAACCAGTTGCCGACAAATATCTTCGCGAACGCGAGCAGTGGCCGTAGCTGTGAGTGCCATCATGGGCACTCCGGGAAAGCTGACTCGCAGCCGATGCAGTTGCCGATACTCAGGCCGAAAGTCATGCCCCCATTCAGAGACGCAGTGGGCCTCGTCGATCGCAAATCCAGAAATGCCCACCTGCTGATGCAGCCTTGATAAAAACGGCCAAAAACTCTCGCTGAGCAAGCGCTCAGGAGCAACATAAAGCAGCTTGGTGTCGCCAGCCAGCAACTGCTGCTCTCGCTCTCGCATGGCCGTCAGACTCAAGCTGCTGTTTAAAAAGGTGGCGGCAATGCCGTTATTTTGCAGCGCATCCACCTGATCTTGCATCAGGGCAATTAGGGGAGAAACGACGATCATGACGCCCAGCCGCAACAGCGAAGGCAGCTGATAGCATAGCGACTTGCCGCCGCCAGTGGGCATCACCACTAAGCAGTCTCGACGCTGCAAAAACTGCTCGATAACGGCCCGCTGGTCAAGGCGAAACTGATCGTAGCCAAAAAAATGCTTGAGTGCCGATTCCAAGGAGGGCAAGTCGGTAGAAGCAGAGGAAGGCATATGGTGCTAATTGCAGTGACTCAGGCTTAGTGTAGCCACTCGCTATCAATACAGCTGCCTAAAATTTACGAAGGTTTTAGCAGCTTCAGTTTGCAATACCAAGGCGCTAACGGTGGGCCGCGATTCAGATGTCTAAGAGTGCGAGCTAATTGATCACCCAAAATTTAGCAGGGGCACTACACCGGCGCGGGAAAACCCCATCTGCTCACACCTAGACAGGACACTTTTTAAGATGGAGTGCTTTTATGGGAAGCCTTGCGATAGCACTCATAGGCTTCGGAGAAGCGTCTAAGTCGATGTAGGGCGACCCCCTTAAATAACCAGGCAGTTGGATAATCAGCATCCACTAGAAGGGCACAATCACAGATTTGCAGAGCTTCTTCTGACCGACCGAGATGAATCAAACACACGGCATGATTGACCCAATCTTCAGCGGTGCGATCGCTATCAGAAATATTCTGAAAGGCCTGTAACGCTTGATGATAATTACCGGATTCTAGAAGGGTGTGGGCGTTTGCCGCGATCGCAGTTGGCGGCATCAACGAAGGTGAAAAGTTTGGCATTGCTGAGGGCTTGATGAACACCAATCGAAAAAAAGCCTTGAGTTGGCATTAAAGAATACCCAGGCTCAGCTCAAGATTAAACACATTTAAAGTTCAGTACAGATGAATAGGCTAAAGGAATCCGAGTCCATAAAAGCTCACAAAGACTAACTTCAGGCCTCAACATCTTCACAGTGTCAAATCTAAACAACTTGAGCAGTCAGAACACCCTTAAAGCGAATACTGTTAACCCAAACATAAAAATCTTAGACCAGATTAATTATGATTGACACCTAGTCTTTTTGGCAGCCATGGAAGCCTTAAGAATTTTGCACCTGGCTTTTTGGGCAATCTGCCCAGAGCGTTTTTGGAAGCCAGTGAGATACAGAAGTTATCCCAAGGCCTTTCGCTCTCACTCAGAACAGTGCCCCTCACCCGGCAAGAAAATGTTGGCGATTCAGGAGAAGGATTTTGAGTTCAACTACGATCTGAATCTTGCGCCAGGGTAGAGTCAATCATCTCCAGTCAATTTGGCAAAGTTCGCCGCCAAATGACAACTGGCCCTGCCAAAATCTCAATATCCAGCGGCTTGAAGCGAATGCTGGGTGATCGCAATTCACTCGCAGTGTCGGACCTCAGCCAATAGCTACAGCGGAGCCATCCAAATCAAATCGCCAAACTCAGCCAGATCACTGAATTACGTTTGATTGCAAATGGCGGTGGTTGGTTAGTTTCTCCGTCAAGCTTTAATAAGAGCGGCCGAAAGCCAGATGAGCAATGGCCTGCAGGACACAAATTTCATGTAGTCTTTTATGAACTTTGTTGCGGAGTGTAAACAAAATGACGTCATGATGGTTTGCCGTCTTGACAGCTTCAGTGAAAACTCGCTACCTTGTCACTCATAACCCGGGTCACATCATTCAGAACGCAACATGGAAGACCAGCAGAAAGCTACTAAGGTTACGCTCTACCTGACTTCGGAGCTACATCGTCAATTAAAGATTAGGTCAGCTGTTGATGGTGAGCCCATGTCTTCGCTTGCTGAGAAAGCACTTCAGTTTTATCTGTCGCACTCAGATGTGATGGAAGAGTACCTTAGTCACGGTAGTACTTATCGCACTTACAGCTGTCCTAGCTGTTCAGATACGGTCGTTGTGAGAAAGGATGAGTTGCTGCGCGCTAAAGACGTTGCCAGTTCGTCTGGTGATGATGGGATTAAGGTCAATGTGTCAGACATGATTTCGGATTCTTCTCGGCCTGAAGAAGGTCAATTAGTTCGCTGCTAAATAGCGGTTTTGATATCAAATTCTTTGGAATTTGCGATAGATTCGGCATTTCGTTTTTGCTCAGGCGGTTTTGGTGCCAGGAGTGACATCCATGAGAGAAGATCTCAACATACTCATACAGGCGCGGTATCCCCTGGTCTACTTAGTGACGTTCGAAGAAGAGCGTGCTGAGCAAGCCATATCTAGCGTGGCTCAACAGCTTCGCCCCCAGCGACGCATTTACAACTGGACGATGACCCATGGCATCGTTGAGTATGGTCAGCCGCGGAATGTCACCCAGCACAACAGCACTGTCTCGCCTGAAGCGGCAATTGAGTGGGTGATGCGTCAGCGGGAGCCTGGCATTTATATTTTCAAGGATTTGCATCCGTTCAAAGATTCACCCGCCGTGACGCGCTGTTTGAGGGATGCGATCGCAGGCTTTAAAGACATTCAGAAGACTATTGTTTTGATGTCGCCGGTGCAGGAGATTCCAGTAGAGCTTGAGAAGGAAGTTGTTGTTCTCGACTTTCTGCCGCCAACGATGGGTGAGCTTAATACGGTTCTCAGCAGCGAATTAGACGTTGCAAGGTCTTCACGTATTACGACTGATGTTCGTGAAAAGTTGCTCAAAGCTGCGTTGGGGCTAACTCGTGATGAGGCTGAGAAAGTTTATCGTAAGGCTCGTGTTTCTGCCGGTAAGCTGACGGAGAGTGAGGTTGAGATCGTCCTCACTGAGAAGAAGCAGCTAATTCGTCGCAACGGCATTTTAGAGTTCATGGAAGTTGATGAGACGATTGACGCCGTGGGCGGCCTGGAAGAATTGAAGCATTGGCTGACCCAACGCTCAAACGCCTTTACCGAAAGGGCCCGAGAATATGGCTTACCTCAGCCAAAAGGCATGCTGATTTTGGGTGTGCCAGGGTGCGGCAAGTCTCTTATTGCTAAAACTACGTCTCGTCTCTGGGGATTGCCGCTGCTGCGGTTGGATCTGGGACGCGTCTACGATGGCTCAACGGTTGGGCGATCGGAGGCGAACCTGCGCAACGCGCTTCGGACGGCTGAGTCCATTTCTCCTGCCATCTTATTTATTGATGAGATTGACAAGGCTTTTGCGGGAAGTTCTGGCTCCTCTGATTCTGACGGCGGTACCTCTAGCCGGATTTTTGGAACCTTCTTGACTTGGATGCAGGAAAAAATATCGCCTGTTTTTGTAATGGCGACTGCTAATCGGGTCGAACGCCTTCCTGGTGAGTTTCTCCGTAAGGGTCGATTTGATGAAATCTTCTTTGTTGATTTGCCCAATGAAGAAGAGCGCCAAGAGATTTTCAAGATTCACTTGCAGAAGCGCCGGCGTGATATTGAGCGCTTTGATCTGCAACAGCTTGTCAAAGTTTGTGATGGGTTTTCGGGGGCAGAAATTGAGCAAGGCATCATTTCAGCCATGTATGAGGCATTTGCTCAAGACCGCGAATTTACTCAGCTAGATATTATTGCTGCAATTCGCTCGACAATGCCGTTGTCGAAGACGATGAATGAACAAGTGACGGCCCTGCGCGATTGGGCTCGTCAACGGGCACGTCCTGCAGCAGCTTCCATCGCTGAATATCAGCGGATGGAATTTTAAGGCTTTTTCTTCGATACGTCGGAGAAAAGGGCTAGCGATGCCGCTAGCAGTTACACAGAAGATTGAAAAGGGATTTAACCCTGTCCGTCTTCATCTCTCTCAAACCTCGTTGTCTCTCTCAAGTTCTCTCCAGGAGGAAACATCATGTCTCACTTCAGCACCTTGCGCACGAAAGTGACCGATGCTGTCGTTCTTAAGCAGTCTCTCGGCGATCTCGGTATTTCGGTTAAGACCGAAGCCGATGTTCGTGGTTACAACGGTCAGCGCGTTCGTGCCGACATCGTCGCTGTTCTCGAAGGCGAATATGATCTAGGCTGGTCTCGCAATGCTGACGGCAGCTTTGATTTGATTGCCGACCTCTGGGGTGTGGCTAAAAAGCACAACCAGACTGAGCTGATCAATTCGATCAATCAAAAGTACGCAGTTAACAAGACCTTGGCTGAAGTCAAGCGTCCTGGTTTGCAAAACGCCAACGTTAAGTTGGTGCTTCAGTAAGCTCAATTGCGTTCCCAGATATGTTGGGCTGCTCAGCAATGCCTGAGTAGCCTCTTTTTTATGGGCCAGTTTGGTATGACAATCAATACGTAATATAGCAATCCGTATAAAGGTCAGGTCGGTTAAAGTGGAGGAAACGTTGGGAGTCCTGCCGATGCCCGCCGCCTACAGTCTCGACCTACGCCAGAAAGCGATCGCCGCCCTCGAAGCAGGGCACT
>JBCCNE010000326.1:0-5875 GCA_039026015.1 Cyanobacteria bacterium P01_C01_bin.70
AATTGTCAGCACGGCTGACATCAGCATTTCCAGTACGCCGACTAGCGGATTAGCCAAGCCGCCCGTAGCACTCGCCGTTGCCAATCGGGTCACCGCTGTCGCACCTTCCACGACTTCGGCGGTGCCGCCGCCGGCGATCGCGGCTGTCGTCCACAGCAATACGGGGTTAATATCGCCCACCATCGACAGACTGCTCGCCGTGACCAGCATGCCCGCGATGGGAGCCGCCACCAGTTCTACAGAATCCAAAGCATTACTGACCCAGGGAATAAAATAAGCAAGCACTTCCACCAGCGTGGCCATCCCCAGCGCGATCACCGCTGTCTGACTGCCAAGCCACTGCCATTCTGGGGAGAGTTCAATGAGGCCTTGCATCGTAGCGAGGCTCATTGCAAACGGGGGAATAAACACGCGAAAGCCACAGGCGGCACTCAGCCCTAATCCCAAACATAGCGCCAGCAGTAGACTAATTGGCTCAATATCCATGCAGTCTCCTAATTGCAGAACGGCAGGCAGAATTTAGCTCCTCAAAGTTTAGAATCAGGCCCTAAGCTAAATTTTGGCCCTTAAAAACTAAAGTCATTTCGTAGTCAAAATTAAGCTGATGGGCGTTCATGGGAACGGGCACCCCGCTCACTGAGCTTATTCCAGCTTCGTACGCAGTATTGATGTTTGCTAGTGGCCTTGGGAAACCACGATGTTGCAGGTGGTAAGGGGATGTTTTTGTTGCATCAGCCCGTATTCCAAGCCTTCGACCACGGCTTGGTATGAGGCTTCGATGATGTTGCCAGAGACGCCGACGGTCGTCCACCGCTGCAGGCCGTTAGTGGACTCGATCAGGACGCGAGTCTTAGCCTCAGTGCCAGCGCGGCCGTCAAGAATCCGCACTTTGTAGTCGCTGAGCTGAAATTCAGCGATCGCCGGATAAAAGTTCATCAGCGCCTTGCGGAGAGCCCGATCAAGGGCCGACACCGGGCCGTTCCCTTCCGCCACTTCCAAAATTTCTTGCTCATGAATCGCAACTTTAACCGTGGCTAGCGATCGCGTTTTTCCCTGGTCGGCTGACGGCAGGCTATCGCAGTGAACCTGAAAGCCCCGCAGTTCAAAAAAGCTGGGGCGTTGCCCTAAAGCCTCTCGCATCAATAGTTCAAAGCTGGCCTCGGCGACTTCGAACTGATAGCCTTTGTGCTCTAGCTCTTTAAGGCGGTTTAACAAGTGCCGAGAAGCCGCGTCTTGCTTGTTTAACTCAATGCCAAAGCTGCGGGCCTTGGCCAAGATATTACTGAGTCCGGCCTGATCGGACACCACAATGCGACGCTGGTTGCCAATCGCCTCAGGCGTAATATGCTCATAGGTTTTCGGATTTTTGGCCACCGCGCTAACGTGGATGCCGCCTTTGTGGGCAAAAGCGGACAAGCCGACGAACGGCGCATGGTCGTCGGGAGCCAGGTTAACCAGCTCGCTGATTAGCCGACTGGTTTCTGTGAGAGTTTGCAGTCGATCTGGCGGTAAGCAATCGTAACCGAGTTTGAGCTGCAGATTGGGAATTACTGAGCACAGATTGGCATTGCCGCAGCGTTCGCCGTAGCCGTTGATTGTGCCCTGCACCATCGAGACTCCCTGCTGCACCGCCGCGATCGCGTTTGCCACCGCCATGTCGGAGTCATTGTGGGTGTGAATGCCAATTTGCGGCAGCACCTGCCGGTCGCGAGGCCCGTGTTGAGTGGAGAGCCACGCCTGCACGGCGGCGACAATTTGACTGATTTCGTGGGGCAGGGTGCCACCGTTGGTGTCACACAGCACCAGCCATTCGGCTCCGGCGGCCAGCGCCCTGCCCAAGGTTTGCAGCGCATAGTCGGGATTAGCCTTGTAGCCGTCAAACCAGTGCTCAGCATCGTAGATAATGCGGCGGCCCTGCGATCGCAAAAACGCGATTGTCTCGCCAATCATGGCTAAATTTTCGTCTAGGGTCGTTTGCAGCCCCTCGGCAACATGTAAATCCCAGGACTTGCCGAACAGAGTGACCCAGTGGGTGCCTGCCGCCAGAATCGCCTGCAACATCGGGTCTGTCGCCGCCGCTTTACCAGGACGCCGAGTTGAGCAAAAAGCGACCACTTCTGCCTGCTGCAGAGGCTCTTCTTTTAACTGCCAAAAAAACTGGACGTCTTTTGGGTTGGCACCAGGCCAGCCGCCTTCAATAAAGGGCACGCCGAGCTCGTCTAGCTGATGGGCAATTCGCAGTTTGTCTTCAGTCGACAGCGCCAGGCCCTCATGCTGAGCCCCATCGCGGAGGGTGGTGTCGTAAATCCAGAGGGTGCTGGGATGGGCAGCAGACTTGGCAAAAGTAGACATCGCAATCGCGGCTATTGGCTAAATACACAGCAAAAAGGGTCACATTGAATCCCCGCCTATTTTATCGACTGGCTAAAAGGCTTCAGGCAAACGTTGACGAACGGTAAAGTTTATGGCCCAAACCTCAGCAGCGCTTCGATTGGGATTAGCCGGAAACTTGGCGGGATCACGCGCGGCAATGTCTGCATCTTCAATAAAGGGAGTTTTAGGAGTAGGGGGTGATCCCATCTGAACGCCTGAAACCTCGTGACCAATTAGTAGATCGGCACTATTATTGAGACAGAGCTTAGTTAATAGGGTGCAGCGGGGCGAGGCAAAAGGGATGAATCGATATTTATTGGGCTTTATATTGGGGGCGATCGCCTTTCTAACGCTGCTAGGCATCGGCAACAGCCGTCAGCTTTTTAGGCGAGCCGGTGATGCTTCTAGAGAGTCGATTTCGGCAACGCCTACGGCGGCTGAGCCCTTGAGCCAAAGTGGCATTGAAAGTGCTGGGCAAAATGTGCTGCGACAAACCTCTGAAGAGGCCATTCAGCGATCGCAGGACTTGACAACCAACAACCAACAACCAGCGACACAAACCACCCCGACGCCAGCCGCCACAACTCCGCCAGTAGCCCCTGAGCCTGCCACACCGGCCCCAGCGACGCCCCCGACCGATCAGGAAGCGATTCCTGCCCTTTGGTGAGTTGCAATCTTGAATACCAAAACCACTTGAGAGCGCTCTCAGAACGATAGAAACGAGTTCTGCTTAAGCGCTGGGCGACGCAAATCGTTTGCGGATATGCAGGCAGTTGCGCTGATCGGGAGTTCGTTCATACTGCAGAATATCGGCGACTCGATACATAATTCGCAGCCCGCGTCCTCCTTCTGAATCGGAGTCAGTGGTTTGCAGCTTTTGATCAAGCATGGCGCGAAAATCGAAGCCAGGGCCATAGTCCCAGATCTTCAGGTCAAGATAGTCGTCGGTAATCGTAATGGTAATTGCGATCGGCGTCTCAAGCGGTAGGCCTTTATGGGCATGACGTACTGCATTGGTAAAGCCTTCAATCAGGGCTAGCTGACACTGCAGCCAGTCTTCTTGGGGAATCGGCAGCTTATGAAAGTCGTCAAACCAAGACAAAACCCCTTTCAATGCATGGGGGTCGGTCTGAGTTTCATAGGTGCTCTGTTTGAGAATAGTCAAGGGTTCAATACCGCTGATAGCGAGCATCTCTCACATGTTATCGAGCAGTCTAGAAATGGATTCAAAAAAACTCGGCTTTTCTATCCAAAATATTTCCATGCGTGGACAGTGATGCCTAAGCGACTAGCCGACTAAGAACATTCTGATGGCATAATTGGCGGCTGCACTTTCCCTGCTTTTTTCAAGATACCCGATTGCGGCAAAGACCTATCTACACAAGATGGGCTACTTAGGCACTTCTTAAAGCCACAATCGGGTCAAGCTTCGCGGCCTGACGGGCCGGCACCACCCCGAAAAACAGTCCAATGCCGCCGGATACCCCCACCGTGATGGCAATGGCCACGCCTGAAACCCCGGCCTGAAAAGGCGTCAACGCCCCCACCAGAACAATGCCGCCGAGCCCTAAGCCAGTGCCCACCAAGCCGCCGGCGATCGCCAAAATGATGGCCTCAATCAAAAATTGCGCCAAGATATCTTGTTGCGATGCGCCAATGGCCTTACGCAGCCCAATTTCTTGGGTCCGCTCTCGCACCGAAACCAACATGATGTTCATAATGCCAATACCGCCGACTAGCAGCGAAATACCCGCGATCGTGGCTAACAGCACCGTTAGTGCGCTGGTAATGGTTTCGGCAATGTTGAGCAGCGTATCCTGACTTTGAATGAAAAAATCATCTTCATCGCGAATATTGTGCCGTAGCCGCAGCAGATTCGTGATCTGAAATTCTGCAGTGCTCATGCTCTCGCGATCTTGGGTCGAAACCGAAATAAACGTCACCTCGATACCATAGGGTGACTGTCGCTGCCCCACTAGGAGACTGGCCTGAGTCGTAATCGGCACAATCACGGCGTCATCATAATCGAGACCCAAGTTAGACCCTTTTTGCGCCATCACGCCAATCACTTCAAAGCTGATTCCCTGTAGCCGAATTGACTGTCCTACGGGGGACGTCTCATCAAACAGGCGATCGGCCAGGGTCGAACCTAATACAACAACCTGACTGCGCCGCCTAGCATCCAGTTCTGAAAGAAAGCGACCCTGCGCCATCTCAAAAGTACGCACTTGGAGAAACTGCTCATTAGTGCCGACAATGCTCGTGTTAGCGTTGCGATTGCGAAAAGTAATCAGCCCCCTAAGGCTATATTCGGGGGCCACGCCGACCACCGAGGGCACCTGCGCCGAGATCGCCTCCGCATCCGACACCACCAACGTTTTGGGAATTTCTAAACTGCCTAGTTCCCGAGTCTGACGATTGCCGGGAACAATAAACAGCACATTTGGGCCCAAGCCTTGCAGTTGCTCATTAACTAAGCGCTGGGCCCCTTCACCGATGCCCACCATAGCAATTACTGAGGCATTGCCGATAACAATCCCAAGCATGGTTAAGCTGCTGCGGAGTTTATTAGCCGTCAAAGTCTTGACCGCCATCCTCAAGCTGTCGCGGAGATTCATAGCACGTTAACGGAATCAGCAATTACTTCTTTCAGGAAAACACATTTGCCTGGTTTTGGTGGGAAAATCCTGCCCCTAAAGACTGCCATCTGGTTGACAACGCCGCTGCCAACGACACTTTGAAGGCGGCTAAGCAGCCCTCGCTTTGAGTCGTCTCGAATTCAGTCTTCCCGGCTCTCGGCAACCTGCAGATGCACCGGAGGCGTTATTCATAAAAGTGCTGGGCATTATCAATAACTGAGTTTGAGAGCGCTGACCGGCACATCATCCCAAGAGCTAACGGTCCGCATTTGAGTTATCCAACCAGCCGCTTTTTGCTCAGCGCTCAGGTTGGCCTCAAATGATTCATGACAGGCTTTTGCCTGCTGCTCATTAGTGCAAGCAATACAGGCGTAGACGATGCCGCAGGGGTCAAGTTGCTCGTTCACCCAAATGACCTGATTAGCCATAATACAAATTCTGAAAACTAGCGTTCATTGTAGATGAGGGGCAGTGGGGTAAGGGGGTGACATCTGTAGTCCGAGTTCAAAGAATCGGGATAAACCGAACAATATCGATTACAGCAAGTTATCCTTTCACATCTGGAAAAGGTCAACGTAAGCGGGCAGAACATTATTATGCTCAAACCGCAGCGCTCATCCAGAAGCAGCCGCCTGTACTGGCTGGAAAGACTGGAACTGATGACGACAAAAACAGCCTAGGCAGAAATGGGCTCAGAGGTGTCGCTGGCAGCCAAGGTTGAGACCAGCTGCTTGACGTCAGCGATCGCCTGCAGTTGATAATCACTGGCCTCTTGGAATTTAACCAGCGATTCTGACACGCCGTCTAACTTTTGACGCATGCCGCCAACTTTTTCCTGCAGTGGCACCAGCAGTTCTGATAGC
>JBCCNE010000327.1:0-5871 GCA_039026015.1 Cyanobacteria bacterium P01_C01_bin.70
GCGTGGATGGAACTGTCAGAGAGCCATTTTGCTCGCATGGCCCTAACTGTGCAAGGCACGGCGATCGCGATGGTAATCGTCTGGGAACGGGTTGCCAAGCTCAGCGGTAAACGGACGGTCTTTCTAGTGGGCGCGCCCCTGGCAATCGGAGCTTTAGCCTCGCTGATTACCGTGCAGCCCGGCCAGGTATTTATGATGTATTTGCTGGGCATTTTTGCCGGCATGGGCGTCGCCACCATGTATATGGTGCCGTTTTCCATGCTGCCCGATGTGGTCGATCTCGACGAACTGCACACGGGTCTCCGGCGCGAGGGCCTATACTTTAGCGCCGTCGTATTTTTGCAAAAATTGGGTATCGCCGTTGCCCTGTTTGCCTCCGGCAGTTTTCTTGACTTGACGGGCTTTATCGCTAATGCGGAGAGTCAACCTCCAGCCGCGCTCTGGAGCATTCGGTTACTAATCGGGCCCCTGCCAGCTGTACTCCTCGTCTGTAGCCTTTGGTTCGCTTACCGATACCCCATCAGCCGACATCGCCACGAAGAAATTTTGCTGGCTTTGCGCGATCAGCGGCTAAACCGTTTGCCCCTGAAACCGCCCGGATCGTTTGAAGAGTTGGGTTGAAGACTGCTCTTGAAAAAAAATCCTCAGCACCAAATAGTGCTGAGGATTGCCGTGTACTGTCGTTGTCTGTTGAGGAGGAAAGCGATATCCCTAGCGAGTGTATTGAACACCGCGATAGGTCAAGGTTTCAGTCGACTGACGAAAGTGTTGCTGCGGCTGCTTAATGGTGTAGGGCTTGCCCAAAAAGGTACCGGTTTGTTCGGTGGCAACACTGGGAACGCCAGCGATTAAAGCGTTGAAGGTAATTCCACGATAAGTCATTTGCATGGGGGCAAAACTCCGTTTGTGATTGCTGTTTATAACAACAGCGCTGACCGAAAAGTTCACTAATAAAATGGTGTGTTCTTCCCCACGTCTCAGCAGGATTGAAATCACATGCCGCGTTTCTGAAGCCGTAGCAGAACCCGGAATTATCGCTCTAGCAATCTGGGCTAGTCATCCGAGTGCTTAGCGCATAGCCAGGTGACTCGTCGTCTCGTGCTAACGGAACTGACGATGGCTATGGAAGCAAGACGTTCGCTGTGAAAGGCTTTTAGCGATCTGAACGGTTCCGAGTAATACCATTTCTCCGGGGTAGCGCTACAGATCGGAATGGAGAGCTTTAGGGGCAAGGGGGCGGGGGAGCAGGATGTGTAGCCAGAGTATGGAGAATCCGTATAAACTGCGGATGGCGGGAGTAAAAAATGTCTCGTCGGGGAGCCCCTGGAAGCATGAAAAACGCCTCTGGGAGCGATCGCTCCCAGAGGCGTTTGAGCTAAATTGATCTCTCCTCAGAGTGGTTGAAGAGAGATATCAGCAGATTTAAGGAATGCGAACGCGGAAACGGAAGGCACCGAACTGATTAGTCGGCACGGTGAACGGCCCGGCGATCACCCCGCCACCTGCACCCACGCCTAGCCCGCCGGTGGGTCCCGGTGGCCCCAGGGGGAAGCTACCCGGCGCTGAGGGACAGAAGCTTTCGAGGGGAGCACCGGGCGAGCGCCCTTGCACCGTGCTGCCGGCCCCGCCAAAGGTCGGCGTGCCCAACGGCCCTACGGTCGCCAGCTCAAAACCAGCCGCCGTATTCAGGACTGACGGGGCCTGTAGCTCATCACAGATATTGAGCTGAGTGATCGTCCCCACGCTGCTGTTCCATAGGAAGACGGTATATTCCACCTCATCGTTGGGCAACAGCTCAAATCCGATCGGGAGCTGGAAGATGCCCGCCAGTTGATTACCGCCTCCCAGTGCCGTATTCAATAACGTGTCATTGTCATTGGGGTCCCCCGGCTGATCGTTAAAGCTGGTGATGCCCGGTACCGCTTGCGCCACGCCGCCCCGGAAAATATTGGTAATCCGCTTAACCAACACTAAATCAACCCCTGTCGCCGGGAACTGAATCGGCGTCGGATCGTTATTGTTTGCCGGGTTGCCATCGCCGTCGGGGTCAACGCTGCCGCCCGTCTGCGAGCTATCTGAAACGGGGCCGGTCCCTGGCGGCACGCCTGGCCCGCTTGGCGTCCCACTGGCGGTAGCCGTATTTTGGGCAATGACGGCTCCATCGTTTAGCGGGCCCGCCCCGCCAGCCCCCAGATCGGCCCGTACCGTGATGACTGCAGTCGTACTGTCACCCGCATTGAAAGAATTAGTCCCAGCGAATACCTCAATGTCGCCAACGCCGTTATAGGCGGTGTTAGCCGTAGGCGGAGTGCCCGTAAAGCCAGTTGACGTCAACGTGGGCGTGCCCAACACGGAGAAACTATCAACTTGATTGGTAGCGCTAGTAATCAGTGCGTCCTGTAGGTTTTCTTGCAGGGTCACATTGTCCAACACGGTACTACCAGTGTTCGTGACGATGATGGTGAAATCAAAGTCAAACTGGGTAGTGCCCGCCACGGGCCGGAAGTCGCTGATGCTCTTAGCAACCCCGATGCTAGGGAACGGAATTTGGATGCGCGTGGGCGTGTCGTTGTTCGTCGGATCACCGTCATTGTCAGGATCGACATTGCCGCCATCCTCCGACAGGTCGGTGACTGTTTGATTGCCTGGAGACGTACCCGAGGCGCTGGCCTGGTTATCAGCCACTAAAATACCGTCCAGTGCCGGGGCAGCCCCACCAATATCGCCCAACTCTACCCGCACCGTAATCGTGACGGTAGCGGTGTCGTTCACATTAAAGCTATTGCCGGCAGCGAACAAGACGTCTGTCGTTCCCGGCGTCGTGTTGGTGCCGTTATAGCCAGGATTATTCGTGGGAGCGGCGCCCGTAACGCCAGAGGCGTCAATCGTCGGGGTGCCAACCAAACTGAAAGTATTGGCGGGGTTAAAGTCAGCCGCTGGGGTGGTAAAGGTGCCGTTAATTAGGGCGGCAGTCAAATCTTCGGTGAGCTGTACATTGTTCAGCACCGTGTTACCAGTGTTGGTGACTTGCAGAGTCAGATCAAAGTCAAAGAACCCTGGCGAACCACCAACGGCACGGGGAGCAGAAACGGTCTTAGCCACCCCAATTTCGGGCGCCGGCTGAATGGAGAGCACGGCTCCACCGGCGACTAAGTCCAGACCGCCGGGAGCATCGGGCCCTGCCCCTACCGTATCGGTGGGGAAGCTTTCGAAGTCTACGAGATTGGCGGTAAAGGGAACATCGTCAGCGAAGATGGAATAGCCAAAAATAGTTGTCGTCGTCGTATCAGCAGCAGGCAACAAATCATCGATGCGGAAGAAGCGTCCCCTGACATCTTGGGCAGCGACGGTGTGGGAGGGCTGAATAATGGGATCAATGACGGCGAGGTCATCGTCACGGGCGACAAAGGTCGTAATATTATCAGCTATAGCGCCGCCATAGGAGCCCCCACCAGAGAGCGGCTGCTCAATCAGCGGCCCATAGCTAGACGGATCGCCGGCCCCATCCAAACCAGTGATGGCAGCAACTCTAAAGGGGTCATTGCCGCCACGTTCTAGGATTAGAAAGCCAAGGTTTCCCCGGGTGGCGACAGGCACATTGAGACCGCCATCAACGATGTAGTCTACCCGCTCGATGTTATTGGTGGTTTCTTCAGCGTTGGTAGCAACACCAGAGGTCGAGATGTTGTTGAAAATGTTGTCGACTCCGCGATTACTGATCAAGCTCAACATGCCTTCTTCAAGGTTGTTGGCAACCTCAGGGATCACATCAATGGGGGAAGCCAGTGGAAAGGTGCTCCCTGGAGCAATTTCATGGAAAAGGACGCTGCGTTCTGGCAGAGCTGGGTCTGAGCTCCGGCGAAACACCAGCCGGTCCGAGAGACCATTAGGAGGAGCAGAAATGGAGTCGGGAAAGTACGTGTCTCCACCAACGACAATGCTCGTGAGGAGGCTGTTGTCGCCGACCCCAAAGTTAATGTCGACGGCAGTGGATGGCGAAGGTCGGGCACCACCATTGTCACCATTGTTACAGTCAGCGATGTCAAGTTCACTACAGGGATCGGTAGGCAAGACGGCCGCGAAGGGGGCTGCTGGTGCTGGAGCCGGGGTGAAGGTGTAGGCATCGACTGCTCGATTAGCCCAGGCCGGTGCCGCAAGGGAGCTGAGACAGAACAGAACGGCAAAGCAAACCGCCAGGAATGCTTTGAGATGAGCGATCGCTCGTTGTTGGAAAGACACACGTTTGTTCATGAATCTATGGGCGGGTCAATGGAATGGGCACGGGCGAGGGCAAGAGGATCAGCAACCTTGGATTACTCAAGCTGCAGGTCAGATTCCACGTCTTCAAAGATGATGTCGATGCCTTGAGTATCGGTAAAGACAAACTCGACGCGGCGATCGCGGGCATAGTCGAGGCGAGTGGTGCCCTGAGAACGGCGCCGGGTTTCGCCAAAGGGCACGATGCGCATGCGCTCAGCTGCAATGCCCTGGCCCAGCAGATAATCGCGGGCAGAAAGCGATCGCCGTTCGCTGAGGGCCTGGTTGTAGGCGTCGCTGGCGCGAGGGTCGGTGTGGCCCTGAAGCTCGACCACTAAGGTGGGATACTGGCGCATGGCCTCAGCGATTTGCTCCAAAATCAACGCACTCTCGGGGCTAATAAAGGATTCGTCCAGCGCAAAGTGAATATTGCGCGGCACCCGCAGCACAATGGGTTCCGGTGGCGCGGGGGGCGGCTCTTCTGCCACAACTGGCGGATAGCAGGTGGCGTCGAAGGGCACCGTCGCCGGTGGGCGCTCGGGCACCGTGCCGTCGCTACCGGCGACGCTAATCACCGGCGACGGCTCCGAGGTGCCAAACTCCGGGTCAGAGGCGATCGCGCTCAGCCAGTCTCCGTCCGCATTGTCCCAAGTAAAGCTAAAGGTGCCGTCGGCATCGGCGGTGGTCGTCATCAACGGCTCACTCAGCGGACTATAGAGGCCGTCATCTTCTTTGACGCGATAAAGATCGACCTCACTGCCGGGGTCGGCTTTGCCTGTCAGGGTCAGGTCAGCTCCGGTGGGCTCAAAGGCATACTGGCTAAATTCCGGGGCATTAATGGCACCATTACCCGTTTCTGAGCGGCGATGGTGGTGGTCGCGAGGCGGGTTGGGACCGTCGCCGCGCTGAAAATGCAGCGCCCCGCTGTTGCCCTGAGCCATCAGGTCAATGCTAAGGCCGTCGAGTTGGGTAAACTGATTTTCGCGAATCAGGTTGCGATCGCTGTGGGGATAAGCCGACACGGCCACCCCTGGCCCTGGCTGATAGCCAATCTCGTTGCCGCTAATTTCGTGGCCCTGCCCCGTCACATACACTGCGGCCCGGCGAAACCGTCGCCCATTAAAGCGAATATTATTGGATTGAATTTGAACCGCCCCGTCAGGTTGGAATAGATAGATGCCGCTGCCGTCATTGGCGCAAACTAGGTTATTGGTGATGCTGGCTCCCACTAGGGACCCTTCGAGGCGCACCCCGTCGGGCATGCCTGCCAAACCGTTGCCCAAAATGGCGTTGCCGTCGAGCTGTAGACCGTCAGCCCGATAACCGGTAATCACGCCGCTGCCTTCGTGATGCTGAATCAGATTGCTGGCTACGGTCACGTTGGTGGCGTTAAACACGACTACGCCAAAGGCCGATCGCCGATCGGGCATCGATTCATCCAGTTCTGTGCCGAGCCAGTTTTGCTCGATCACCACGCCGTCAACGGCCTGCTCGCTGTCCGACAGGTCCAGCCCCTCAAACTGGGGCGCATCCAGTTGCAAATCAGCGGGCAGCGCTCGATTGATCACCAAAATGTCTGCCGCTGGCGTCGTCAAAGTAGCAATACGCGGTGCC
>JBCCNE010000328.1:0-5861 GCA_039026015.1 Cyanobacteria bacterium P01_C01_bin.70
GTAAAGCAAAATTTGGTCAATTGCACTGGGGCCTAGCTGACGGACTAAATCCATGTCGTTGGTAACAGACTCTAACATATTAAACATAACTCGAAACCCAATAATGCCAATCGGTTCAGTGCATAAAAAGTCGTATTGACACGGCCTAGTCGACAAAGGCGGTGCTAACTTTTGGCAAACCTGGAACGCTGGCAATCAGCAGTATTAGGAACTCGCCCAACCGAGTTGCCCATGATGCTGCGACTCTACGTGCATTTTTGCGATTCACTATTCGCTTTGCCAAATCAATTGACTTTCAATTGACGATTTCACCGGTGAAATGTGGTTAATCTGATTGCTCATGAGTCAGGGCTGGTTTTTGTCAATGCTTCGACATCAATAATTGACAAGCCAGCGATTCGGTCATTTTCTCGAAACTTGGGTGAAAAAATGACGCCGCAAAATTTGTCCTAAATCCATTCCGAAGAACGCGAAGGCTGAGGAACTACCCGTCCGCTGCCTCGATAGAAAGTCGAAGTTGATTGTTTATCCTGTAGCGATCGACCGCTGCCTCGATGAACTACTAAAAATTGCTCTACATCAGATTGATCAGCTTCTAGATGTGATGAATTGCTAGCTAGTTCCTGCTTACTAGACTGAGGCAAGGGCGTGATGGCACGGCCACTGCCTCGATGTAAGATCGGATCTTGAGATTGCGTTTGAGCATATTGCAAATCCGTTTTGAGCGATGAAACAGTAACGCTTAAGCCTGCTAGAGCCGCTGCAGTAAGGCAATATTTCGACCAATTAGATAAGGAAAACATTGTTTCGAGACCCCTCTCTGATTTCTATCTCTTGTTTCAGGGAGGTGACTTCGCCTTCAGGAAAAATTGTCTGCGTGAAATTCCTGAATCTTGTCAGCAATCATCATTTCTTCCACTCTTATCCATCCGGCATGCCAATTTGGGTACCCTTGCAGAATTACCTCACAAGGGACTGATAACTGTTTTAGGCGATTTTCAATCAGTGGATTTAAAGTGACAACCGCCAAACTGCAGCGTGTCGGCGACTTTAAATGAGCTTCATATTTTTGAGCTGTCTGGGACTTTTCTAGGGTCGCCACACATTCAAAAAGTTCGCTATTTTTTGGGGCCAAGTTAACAGAATCTTCATCTAAAGGGAGCAATTTTTGTGGAGAGTGAGGGTGTTTTTGCGGATGCAGTTGAAAATACTGCTGTCGCGATCGCCAGTGTGAGCTGCCCGGCAAATTATCCCGCAGCGGCACGATGGCCGCCGGAGCCAGCCGGTCTGTCATCAGCGCCTCCTGCAGTGCCGCCACCGCCAAATCTCGGGGGTCACAATCGGACTCCAGGCAGAGTGCTGCTGCCATGCCCGCCGCCTGCCCAATTCCCAGTACCACCGGCTGTAGCCGCGTTGCCCCATTTGCAATGTGCGAAACGGAAATATTTTTTTCACAGACAAGCAGCCCATTAATGGTGGCTGGTACCAGTGCCTCATAGGGAATGGCAAATGGGGTGCCTGTCCAGCGACCGCCCCAGCACATCGATTTGGAAGCCAGCAGCAGAGTGCAGCCAGGATAGTGATGGTCGTTAGGATAATTGCCAATCGCGATCGCGCTCATTGCTCCCTGCGCATTCATCGGCAGGACGGCCTCAGTGCCGTTGGGCGCGGGCAAAATATCCTGTTCTGTTACCGTTGTCAGACCGACCAATCGCCGACTCTCGCGATAGTAGGGCATTAGCGCTAGGGCTCCTCCGCCCAACTGGCCAGGGACCTGGGGAAACGCCTGCGCCGCCAGCCCATATCGGCAACCTAGTTCAGATTGAATAAAGTGGGCAAAGTTTTGGCTGTGGGCGATCGCTTCTTCACTCCAGGCTCGTCGCGCGGCAGTTCCTTCAACCAATCGCTGTAGGGCATGTCCGTAGTCATTTCCCCGCTGCGGCCAATTGATCATGAACTGGTGGTTGGGTAACCGCCCGTAGTTCAAAAACGTCTCTGGGTCATAGCCATCCCACGCGCCTTTAAACTGACCGGCCGAATAGTCGCTCGCGGGTGCAATCGGCTGAGCGAGGTCTGCTTCACCATGATCCCGCAGCAGTACGACCCAAGTCGGCGCCTGCACAGGATATGTCTGAACGATGGGATATAGCGGGTCGTGGGGGTCAGTCAGTGATTGAGGCGCGCTGGGCTCAGCAAATTTTGATCGGTCTTCCCAACCCCACCAGTGCGGAATCTCACCGAGGGCCAATAAGTCTCCCAACTCAGTGCCGTCGAGGGTGATGTGAGCGTAAACGGTGAGGTCATCGAAGCGGACACCCAGAATGCGATCGCCCTGCCGCAAGACCTCCCGAGGCACTTTGCCAACAATCCACTGCAGATTAGGTAGAGCATTGGCCCAATCGGCAAAAATGGCGGCCCCTATCTTGGGTTCATAGGTAAAGAAGCTGACCCAGGCGTTGTCTAGACCGCCTGGCTGGCGCTGCTGTAGAGCCTTTAGGAATGCCCCCCAAAGGCCGGTTTGCCATGCTTCTAGTTCATTGCCGTCGGGGGCGGCTACGCCCGCTGCCGTCAACATGCCTCCGAGCCAGGGCAGCTCACTCACAAGTACCGTATGCGCTCCCCGTCTTGCCGCCTGAATCGCCGCTGCCGTCCCCCCTGTACCGCCACCAACAACCAGTACTTCGGCACGAATATTTTCCATTCTCAAAAGCGTTTCCTCTGCAAAGGCTAGTGGCAATCAGACCTTAGATACCCAAGAGGTTTATCTAAACACAACTCAAGATAAGTCACGCTTATTCAAAAGGTTGGACAATCTGTATCTATCTTTCTCGCCTCAGGGTAGTTCATTTAATAGACAGAGACCTAAACTGAGAAATGAAGTTATTCATCAGCTTAACGCTAGGATTCCGTTGGTACGTGCTTTTGAGTAGCCAATGCACTGGCGGGCAAGGCGTTTTTACAGGTGTTTTCTCATACAGGCGTTTCCGTAAATCGCAGCCCCAAAATCTGCTAGATATCCCATCCCGTTCGTTCAATACGGAGCGGAAGCCATGAATATGAAAAAGTTTGAACCCCAAAAGTCACCGTCGCCACTAAATACTGACGACGGTTGGTTGGTGCAGGTATACGGCAGCGATCGCCGCTTGCTCTGCGTGCTAGAACCCTCCCACGGCTGGCTGTTTTTGTTGGGCTGTGGGGTCGGTGTCTTGCTGACCCTCATTTGGGTCAATGCTGCCCGCTATAGTCCCCCAACTGAGCCCACTGCCCCCCAAGAAGTGCCCAAGCTGCAGGTCGATTAGTGGACCGCGCTGCTAGCGTTGGCATCTTGGCCACGGGGCGGATTGTCAAGATCGAGCCAGGTCAGCTGGCTCAGGGTTTGTAGCGTCGAGATATCTCTTATGGACAGCAAGCGCATTCCAGCTCCATCAGGGTTGTCAGCGATGTGCCATCTGGAATGGGATGATTGCCCGGGGAGAGCGATCGCAGCAACAGCACATCTTCTTTAAATATGTGATTTACGCTGAGGGAAAGCCAAATGAGCTGTTAACCAGACAAGAAGCCGCAAGTCCCACAAATTCAGTCATTCCAGCACTAGAATTGGGGAGCAATTAAGCAAGGTATCGCGCAGATACAGTCTTGAGTACCGGCGAGCGCCAGTAGTTGCTCAACGGGATGGGCTCTCTCCAGGGCCAACTCCCGCCCGCTGCACACCAACCTCCAAAGCGTTCAAAGTTTGGTTCGGGAAAGGCGGTTCGCGGTTTACGGCAGCAACCGGCTAAGGACACTTAACACTTATTGCCAGAAGTACCAGCAGCCAATGATTACGCGGTCATAAGGTCATAGATAATCCTCGAAAGTCTGTGACAAGCATCAGAGCTAACCCAGACCACAATTCTATTAATTGAATATATCTTCAATTCTTGAACAAAAAGAAAAACTTATGATTTGGATTTGACATTGCATTCTAAATCTGGGTCAAAAGACTACCAGCCTGCACATTTTTGATGATAGATTTAAACACATGAGGATTGAGGTCTAGATAGATCTAAGTCTATGGAAGATGGAAGCGGTTCTGCTGTCATCTTCTACTCTGTTCGGTGGATATCTGCCCCCGAACGCCCCCTGTCGGCAGGTCATAGAACACCTGTATAGCTGGGGTGAAGCGCTGCACCCTGGCTTTCTTCAAGCTTTTACAACCCACTTATTGCTGTCACTGCTCCTTGAAAGAAGGGAGTTGGAGGAAGGAATTTCATGAAAAATTCCTCCAGCATATCTCGTCGGAAATTAGCGAAACCTTATCTTCCAACAACGACCTACCGAGATGCAGATGCAGTGGAGTGCCGGAATGGCTAATTGCTTACCCGGATGCACGGAGCTAGCCACTCAGGATTTGAAGCCATATTTGGCTGCCATTCTAAATCCTAAAAATCCAGTTTAAGGAGGAATTACAACATGGATTTCTTGTCCGAATTCTTGACGCTCTTCATTGGGAAGTTGCAGTCTCCGACGCTCGGCTTTTTGATAGGAGGCATGGTCGTTGCTGCTCTCGGTAGCCGAATGACGATTCCCGATCCTATCTATAAGTTCATCGTTTTTATGTTGCTCATCAAGGTTGGTCTGAGTGGTGGCGTGGCCATCCGCAATGCCAATCTGGCAGAGATGCTTTTGCCGGCAATCTTCGCTACGGTCACCGGTATCCTAATCGTGTTCATCGCCCGCCACACGTTAGCCAGGCTGCCAGGCATCAAACCCTTAGATGGCATCGCCACCGGGGGCTTATTCGGTGCTGTGAGTGGCTCTACTCTCGCCGCTGGTATCACGCTGTTGGAATCAGAAGGGATGCAATACGAGCCTTGGTCCGCCGCCCTCTATCCCTTTATGGATATTCCAGCCTTGGTGACGGCGATTGTCCTGGCGAGCATTTATGCCGGCAAGCAGAAGCGCGAAAAGTATCTTAAGAACGAAGAGTATCTCAGAAAAGAGGAGTATAGCAGTATGCAGCCCATTGCTGCAGGTGGATATTCCAATGTTGACCCGCGTAGTTCGGCAGGCGGATATTCTAGTAATCCGAGTGCTCCCGAGGGTGGATCCTCCAGTCATTCAAGTGGTGCCCCAAGCAATCGGGTTAAAATCTGGCCCATTATTAAGGAGAGTCTCCAGGGATCTGCCCTCTCGGCACTGCTGCTCGGTCTCGCGTTGGGTATCCTAACTCAACCTGAGAGTGTCTATGAAGGTTTCTTCGATCCCCCCTTCCGCGGTCTGCTTTCAATCCTGATGTTGGTCATGGGCATGGAAGCCTGGTCAAGGCTTGGCGAATTGCGCAAGGTGGGCCAGTGGTATGCTCTATATGCTGCAGCAGCGCCGTTGCTCCATGGATTCATTGGCTTCGGTCTCGGCTATGTGGCCCACATTACTACGGGTTTCAGCCCTGGCGGCGTCGTACTCTTGTCCGTCATTGCGGCCTCCAGTTCTGACATCTCCGGGCCGCCCACACTACGCGCCGGCATTCCTAAGGCTAATCCCTCAGCCTACATTGGTTCGTCCACAGCTGTCGGCACGCCGATTGCCCTGGCTGTATGCATTCCATTCTTCATTGGGCTCGCCCAGGCAACGATGGGAGGTGGCTAATTCCAGACGGATGCACCCGCAGACTGCGACCTTAACCCCACAACCCATTAGTTCAATGAATACATCCCTCAGAAGGTAACTAATATGTCCAAGCCAGCCAAGAAGCTAGTGATCATTACAGAAAAGTTGCTGATGAAAAAGATCGCCAACATCATCGACGAATCCGGAGCGACCGGTTATACGGTGTTGGAAACTGGCGGTAAAGGCAGTCGCAACGTACGCTCGTCGGGACA
>JBCCNE010000329.1:0-5836 GCA_039026015.1 Cyanobacteria bacterium P01_C01_bin.70
GATTTATAGCCTGGCACTTTGGCCTCATTGGGCCGGACAATTGATGGCCCTCAAGCCCCATAAACAGCGCTGTTTTCGGCGCGGTCTCCAGGCTCTGTCCCTCATGCAGCAAGCCTTCTAGCCCGGTTGTCAACCGTTAAGCTGCTGTGCCCAATATTCTTAACTAAACTGTAAAGTGCTAAACAAGTAGCGTAAATCAGAGCTGGGCTATAGTTTACGCTTCCATACCTTCACTTAATCCCTAACCACTTTGCTCATCCGGCTATCCATTTCCCTCATACCTATTCACTTTCATTTATTCATCTACCTATCCCCATACTTTTCATCATCTGTCACTATTGGGAGAAACTCTGTTCGTCAGTTACCTGCAGGGAAACTTTTATGTTGTCGATTCGAAATTTGAGCAAAACCTATCGCGGACGACAGGCGCTGCAAGATCTGAGTCTCGACCTGTTGCCGGGTGAGATATATGGTTTATTGGGACCAAATGGCGCGGGCAAGACAACAACTATTAATTTGATTTGTGGGCTGCTGCAGGCCGATACGGGCAAAGTGTTGGTCAATAACCAGGTGGCGAGTAGCAAGACGAAGCCCTGGATTGGCGTGATGCCCCAGGAAAATTTGCTTTACCGGACTCTGACCTGCGCAGAAAACCTGCGCTTTTTTGCCAAAATTTATGGGGTGCCGCGCCGTCAGCAGGCTTTGCGGGTGCAGGATTGTCTTGCTGCAGTGAATCTCAGCGATCGCGCTCACACCCCAGCAGAAAAGCTCAGCGGGGGCATGCAGCGACGGCTAAGTTTAGCGATCGCGATTGTTCATCGTCCAAGGCTGTTGATTCTTGACGAGCCAACGACCGGCTTAGATATCGAGGCTCGCTATGAAGTGTGGCGGCTGATTCGCTCTCTCAGTCGCGAACAGGGAATGACGGTGCTGTTAACTACCCACTTGTTAGACGAGGCCGAGCGTTTGTGTCAGCGCATTGGCATCATTAAGCAGGGGCAACTGTTGACTGAGGGCACGCTCTCAGAACTGCGGCAGCGGGTTCCCGCCTGCGAAATTATGACAGTAGACACCAAAGAGCCGGCAGCGGCGATCGCCCGCGCTACTGAACACGGGTTTACCCCCCGACGCTATGGTTCAGAGCTGGCCTTTTGGGTGCCCGACGAACTGGAACTGCACGAGCTGCTGGCGCGATTTGACGGCATCCCCCTCGATGCGATTTCCCGCAGTCCTGTCAAGTTAGAGCACATTTATCTCGAAGTCACCCAAGGGGCCAGCCGAGAAGACTTGATACCAGAAAAAGAGTCAGGGTAATTTGGTAACTGCGGATTCCGTCAGTGTCATGGGTCATTCGCCTTCCCCCGTTGAGAATCCGTCGCCGCCTGCAAATATTTTGCGAATAAGTACAGCTATCGGACTCTCGCTATTGTCGGTCTCCTTAGGCAAGGGAGATTTCACTGCCTGGATATGATGGCCTTCAGCAGGAGAGGTTGAGGGAATCTATATTTTGGTCAACCACTTATCTCGGTGGCAAACAACGGAGGGCACTCATGAATTCCGAATTCGAATCCTGTGGCTAGAGGTGTTATGGGAAAGGGGATTGTGCAGGGAGAAACGATCGCTGCAATTGCTACGGCGATTGTGCCGCAGCAGGGCAGCGTTGGCATTGTGCGATTGTCAGGGGCTACGGCGGCAGCGATCGCCCGGCAGATTTTTCATGCGCCGGGACAACAGCCCTGGGAAAGTCACCGCATTTTATACGGCTATATCCGCCATCCCCAAACTCAGCAAACCCTGGATGAGGCGCTGCTGCTGCTGATGGGGACGCCGCGCTCTTACACGCGCGAAGATGTCGTCGAGTTTCACTGTCATGGAGGCATGATGGCGGTGCAGCAGGTGCTACAGCTTTGTCTAGCGCAGGGAGCCCGGCTGGCTGCGCCAGGAGAGTTTACCCTGCGCGCCTTTCTCAATGGCCGGTTGGACTTGACCCAGGCCGAGAGCATTGCCGACTTGGTGGGGGCCCAGTCGCCCCAGGCAGCTCAAACTGCACTGGCAGGGGTGCAGGGCAAACTGACAGTCCCCATTCGAGGGCTACGCGCCGCCTGTTTAGACATTCTGGCCGAAGTTGAGGCCCGCATTGACTTTGAAGATGACCTACCGCCTCTGGATGAAGTGGCGATCGCCGCTCAACTAGAGCAAGTGCTGGCGTCTGTAAGCCAGATTTTAGCTACGGCCCACCAGGGCGAACTGCTGCGTTCTGGGCTTAAGGTCGCGATTGTGGGGCGGCCTAATGTTGGCAAGTCGAGCTTGTTAAATGCGTGGAGCCACAGCGATCGCGCTATCGTCACTGACTTGCCCGGCACTACCCGTGATGTGGTGGAGTCTCAGCTGGTGGTTGGCGGCATTCCCATTCAAGTGCTTGATACCGCAGGCATTCGTGAGTCCAGCGATCAGGTGGAAAAAATAGGCATTGAGCGCTCCCAGGCCGCTGCCCAATCGGCGGATTTGGTCCTATTTACCCTAGACGGGCAGCAGGGCTGGACTCCAGCCGATGAACGGCTTTATCAGCTTATTTGCCAGCGATCGTTGATTTTGGTGGTCAACAAAACCGATCTGCTGGCGGATGATCGTTTTCCCACTCTGCCAGTAGTAGACGTGCCGATTGTGCACACGGCTGCCGCCTTCAACCAGGGCATTGAGGCGCTGGAGGCAACGATTTTAGCAACTGTGGAGGGCGATCGCTTACAGGCCAGCGATCTCAAAATCACCGTCAATCAGCGACAGGCGGCAGCGCTGACTCGTGCCCAGGCAGCGCTTCAGCAAGTGGCCATCACCATTACTAATCAACTGCCGCTGGATTTTTGGACTATCGATCTCCGCGCGGCGGTTCATGCCTTGGGAGAAGTCACCGGCGAAGAAATCACTGAATCCATACTTGACGAAATCTTTAGCCGATTTTGTATTGGCAAATAACAAGAAATCGTCCATGTCAAATGATTTAAAGAAATAATTTGGATCGATACAAAACCAAATATCAACCTACAATAAATTAGACTAATATTTTTTTATTAGTCTGAAAATTGTATTTTTAATGACCAAGATCTATCCTTGAAATGGCACTTCGCTTTCATCAAATACTCAATCGTATTCCACTGCGTACAGTCCTTACAATTCCCTTTGTCGTTCAAATTGTTGCAGTAGTGAGCATTGTAGGCTATTTGTCTTTTCGCAATGGTCAAATGGTGGTAGAGACGCTGGCATCTCAGCTGCGGGTAGAGTTGACGTCGCGAATTCTACAGCAAATAGAAGCCACGGTTGAGCGACCTTACGTGATTAATCAAATTAACGTTAACTCTTTTTTAAGAGGCGATATCGATGTCAATTCTGAAGTAGGAGAAAATCAGTTTTGGCAGCAGGTACAGGTTTTTCCATCTACTAACTTGATCTATTGCGCTACTGAAGATGAAGGCGCATTTTTAGGGGTTGGACGTTCTCAAGGAGGAACTGGCGATAGTCTACAAACCTATTTGGCAAACAGTCAGACTAATCAACACTTATACCATTATGAAATTGACGTGATGGGGCAAAGGTCGTTTTTGCGTAGCAAAAGTACGGAAGTTTTTGACCCTCGCCAACGGCCTTGGTATCAGGCCGCTAAACAGCAGGGCACCTCGACTTGGAGCCAAATTTATCTCGATTTTCAAACGTTCCTACCAACGCTAACTGCCAATACACCAGTTTATGACAGTGTATCTGGAAAACTATTAGGCGTTTGCGCCACTGACATTATCCTATCAGAGGAGTTGAACGATTTTCTAAAGAGTTTGGAGATTGGAAAAACAGGCATTTCATTTATTGTTGAACCTTCTGGCTCTCTGATTGCTAGCTCAACCACAGAGCCCACCACTATTGGTGAAGGTGAAAATATTCAGTTGATTGCTGCCCGCGATAGTGAAAACCGTTTAATTCAAATGACGACGCGCTATTTAGAGAGTCGATATCAGAGCCTTAATGAGGTGACATCCTCACAGCTAGGCGCTCGCATCAATGGCAGTCACCACTATATAGAAACGGTTCGCTTCGCAGATAGTTATGGCTTAGATTGGATCATTGTTCTGGTCGTTCCTGAAGCAGACTTTATGGCGCAGATTCATAAAAATACGAGAACCACCGTTATCTTGTGTTTGATTGCCTTTGCGGCCACGCTAGTGATTGGGTTACTCATCACTCGTTGGTTATCTTGGCCACTCCGCAGACTCAGCGCTGCTGCCCAAGAAATTGGTCGTGGTGACTGGAATACCTCAATTGATTTGACCCGCACTGATGTTATTGGCGACTTGTCACGATCGCTGGCATCCATGACGCAGCAGTTACAAATTTCCTTCAAGGAATTAGAAAATCGCATTGATGAACGCACGTTTGATCTCGTCAAGGCCAATCAAGAGTTACAGCTCCTCTCCTATATTGACGGTCTGACGCAAGTTTCTAATAGGCGCTATTTTGATCGTTATTTTGAACAGGAATGGCATCGGTCTGCCCGCGAACATAAGCCGTTATCCTTAATTTTATGTGATGTCGATTACTTTAAACGTTATAACGACCATTATGGACATCAAGCAGGCGATCGCTGCTTGCAGCGCATTGCCCAACTTCTGTCTAGAAATCTGCAACGGCCAGGCGATTTAGTGGCGCGCTATGGGGGGGAAGAGTTTATCTTATTGCTTTCAGATACCGATATTCAAGGCGCAGTTACTGTTGCTAGGAATATTCTGAATGCCCTGAGAGAAATTAAAATTCCCCATGCTCATTCTGAGCTACAGCGAATTTCAATGAGTCTAGGGGTTGCTATAGCAACGCCCGGTGCTAGCATTACACCTGATTTACTCTTGGCAAAAACGGATTTAGCGTTGTATACCGCTAAGGGGTTGGGCCGCGATCGCTACGTAGTTGCCGATACCCCTCATGAACCTAGAATGACCTCTGAAGAATAGGTCTCTCAAAGAGAGCTTAGCGGCGCAATGACTTTACGTCCTAGTTTTATTTGATCCACCAAATTGCAGCAAAAAACTGCTAACCGATATCAATAAAATTGCAACTGCAATGTAAATGACATCAATCGCTTCTTCAATCTGTAGACCCAAAGCCTTTTTGAATAGGTTGATGATTAATGTGATTACAATTACTTGTACTAGTTTTGTTTTCAATTCCCCTAAAGTTGCGCTTTGCAAATGCTTGATCTCTGCATATCTAAGTCGAAAGCTGATTTTTGAAATAAATAATTCATAAATTCCGAAGCTAAAAATTAGCAGAACAATACCAATCAGATAGTAATCAATTCCACCAATGATATATGAGACAATTTTATTGGTAATCTCTCCTTCTGGATCGGCAATATCAAACTTTAAGCTAAAGCCAGCCCAGATATCCAACGTGCCAATAATGAAAAACTGGACGGCGCTGAGTAGCCCAAAGATTACGGGGACTAGGATAAAAAAACGAAAGTACCAAATAACGGCTTCAAAAAAATTTCCTAGTCTTTTCATAGAGTGCTCCGAACATGGTCAACAGCGGATGTTAGTAGGACTCAGTCGAGTTGCCTCGCCTAGACCGTCTTGAAATTTGAGTGCATCACATTAGAGCTGTGTACTTCATACCTATTTGGCAGAGAATTGCTTAAATTCTTGAGTCGCATTGCTCTCCAGGCTCTTTAGGGTTTCTTTTGTAAATTAGCGCTTAAGGTGAGTCATATTTTCACCAAGACTCCTCTGTGTGGAATGCAAAAACCTTACCGTATTTGATTTCCTAAGTGGCAAATAGTCACGACTATTCACCAACC
>JBCCNE010000330.1:0-5832 GCA_039026015.1 Cyanobacteria bacterium P01_C01_bin.70
AGGCTGCCCCAACGGCTGTGCCCGCCCTTACATGGCCGAACTGGGCTTTGTCGGCAATGCCCCCGACAGCTATCAGATTTGGCTGGGCGGCTCACCCAATCAAACGCGATTAGCACGAACCTATACTGAACAAGTGCATGCCAACGATCTAGAAAGCTTCCTAGAGCCGCTGTTTGTGTTCTTCCGCGATTATCGTAAAGCGGGTGAGAGCTTTGGAGACTTTTGCGATCGCATTACCTTCGACGCCCTGCAGGAATTTTCTGCGGCCTACGACCCGGCCACTTATAAGGCACGTAAAAAAGACCAGCGCCATCGCATTGGCGTCTACAGCGACACCTATGAGCTGCTAAAGATTGCGGTGGAACAGGAAGGACGTCCGATGTCGCAAATCACAGCCGATGCGATCGCGGCCTATGTCGCCCAATATCAGGCAGACAAAGCGGAGTCCTAGGGCGGTCATTAATTAATGATAGAAACCCTTTGGGATAAGCATTACTGCGCTCGTCCTAACTTTCTAAACTTGGCCTAAAACCCCAGACTACGGCAACCTGTGGTAACTAAATGACGGCACCCCTGAGAGCTGTATTCTGCATCGTTGGGTCATCGTTTTATCTTCGGCTGCTAGTTCTCTCAGGAGAAAATAACAGCAGCCAGAGATCTAGCAACCATACCGTTCCCCTGTTTCACGGCCACAAGTTTTGAGACTGAAGATATTGCAACGCCTTCATTTGCCCATCTAAAGTCAAAATCCTAGAATCGCGGATAGTCCTGAAAATCACCTTGCGAATAGCTCGTTTCCGGGGAGCGGGTTCATCTCACCCAATGTCCTCTTTTTACCTGGCTGAAATGGTGCGCTGCCATTTTCCCGGGCCATGCAACGGTAACAGCCAGCGAATCGTCGGCTGAATTCCATCAACCGAGATTTTGTGGCGCAAGGCACGTGGCAAAAATTCGCTGATTTGAGAAAATTAAGAAACGTTGCATTCACTCATCTGCGATCGCCATGAAATCCCTGCTCGAATCTCACCAGCGCACCAAGCTTGATCCCACCAGCGACACTCTATTTTATGAAGTTCCCCGGTTCGTCACCCACGTTGATGACGGCTTTATTCAGCAACTGACCGAGCTATATCGCGAGCGGCTCCGACCGGGGATGCGCGTTTTCGACATGATGAGCAGTTGGGTCTCCCATCTGCCGAATGACCTGGATTTCGACCGGGTAGAGGGACACGGCCTGAACGGCGAAGAGTTGGCCAAGAACCCCCAGTTGAATGACTATTTTGTACAAAACCTCAACGAAAATGACCAACTGCCCTTAGCAGACCAGTCATTTGATGCGGTACTCAACACAGTCTCCGTGCAGTATTTGCAGTATCCCGAAGCGGTGTTTGCGGAGATCTATCGCATTTTGAAACCGGGGGGCATCGCGATTGTTAGCTTCTCGAATCGCATGTTTTATCAAAAGGCGATCGCGGCGTGGCGCGACGGTTCCGAGGCACAACGAGTGCATTTGGTGAAGCAATATTTTCAGTCGGTTCGAGGCTTTGGCACGCCGGAAATCATTTCCCGCTCTTCAACAGTGCCGATGATGATGCAAATGCTTGGGCTCGGCGGGGGCGATCCCTTCTATGCGGTGATTGCAGAACGGATGGAGCAGCTTGTCTCCAAGCCCCCACAGGATTGAGGCCACCCAAAATCCGCCTAATTTCGCATCAGAAGCTACGAGGAGCGCAACCCGACAGGATAGAATAGGAAGCTGCTGCCTGATGCTATTAGGCGCATTTCGGCTGTTGTTTTAGATATAACTCCTCCATGATTCGCGAAGTTTTCATGCCCGCCCTTAGTTCAACTATGACGGAAGGCAAGATTGTCTCTTGGGTCAAGTCTCCGGGCGATAAGGTTGAAAAGGGCGAGACCGTCGTGATTGTTGAGTCCGACAAGGCGGATATGGACGTGGAATCTTTCTACGACGGGTATCTAGCCGTCATCGTCGTCGAAGCAGGGGAAGAAGCACCCGTCGGCAATGCGATTGCCCTGTTGGCTGAAACAGAAGACGAAATTGCCGAAGTTCAAGCCAAAGCGGCAGGTGACGACGGAGGCACAGCCGCCAAACCCCCAGCCCCGGCGCCTAGCAATCCCGCGCCAACCCCAGTGGCCAGTACACCCACGCCGGTTCCATTACCGACTCAAAACGGCAGCACGGCGGCGCCGAGTGGCCGCACCATCGTTTCCCCAAGGGCACGCAAGCTGGCAAAAGAGCTCAAGGTAGACCTGACGACGGTCAAAGGCAGTGGACCTCACGGCCGCATTGTGGCGCAAGATGTTGAATTAGCGGCGGGTAAGACACCGACAACCACTCCCTCCCCGGCTGTGCCTACCCCCATTTCTCCGGCCCCGACTGCGGCTCCAACGCCCAGCGCGGCTCCGGCTCCAGTGCTCACAGCTGCTACGCCGGCACCTGCGGCTCCAGGTCAACTGGTACCGTTCAACACGCTGCAGCAGGCAGTGGTGCGCAATATGAATGCCAGTTTGGCAGTTCCCACGTTTCGTGTCGGCTATACCATCACAACTGATGCGCTTGATCAGCTCTACAAGCAAATCAAATCGAAGGGTGTAACCATGACTGGGCTGCTGGCTAAGGCGGTGGCGGTGACGCTGCAAAAGCATTCCCTGCTTAATGCCGCCTACACGGATCAAGGTATCCAATACAGCAGCAGCATTAATATTGCCGTTGCCGTCGCCATGGAAGGCGGCGGTCTGATTACCCCGGTGCTGCAGGGCGCGGACCAGATGGATATCTACTCGTTATCCCGCACCTGGAAAGATTTAGTGGCACGATCGCGCTCCAAACAGCTGCAGCCAGATGAGTATTCCACTGGCACCTTTACGCTGTCTAACCTAGGTATGTTTGGGGTGGATAAGTTCGACGCGATATTGCCGCCGGGACAGGGCTCAATTTTGGCGATTGGAGGGGCCAAACCGGCTGTTGTAGCCACATCGGACGGTCTAATGGGCCTTAAGCGTCAGATGCAGGTCAACATTACCTGCGACCACAGAATCATCTATGGTGCAGATGCAGCCGCCTTCCTTAAAGATTTGGCAGCTCTGATTGAAAATCAGCCCCAATCCCTAACTCTTTAGGGAAAAACGGCGCAGACGGCTTGCCCTAAAGAGCCTGAAGCTCAGAGCCATTGTGCCAGTTAAGGGGGTCGGCTAGGGAAATGAACAATCAGCACAGGTCGTTACGACGGCGCTTGATGGCCCCTAGCATCCAGGCATAACTGTGATTTAGGTCATCCCAGTCAATTACTCGGCCAAAATCTGGATGAAGTCATCAAGCCTGTAAGGCAAAAAACTGCTTAGGGCGCGTCATCAATCAATAATAAAAACCTTGTGAGATCAGCATTACTGCACCCATTCCAACTACATAAGCTCGGGGCTGAATTCTTTACGGCTGACCCATTGGACTTCTAAATGATGACAGTCCCTAGAGCTAACCCATTTACTTTGCTACAACCGTGATGTTTTTCCAGGGTTTCTCGTACAGTGCCTTCCCTATGACAATACTGAGGAAAGCATTTTCTTATGGTCAGACATGTTGAGCTTTTGGGCGCGCACCAGCGGCACTTGGATAAATATTGCCACTGTCTTGGTGGGCTCGAGTTTGGGACTGTGGCTGCGGCACCGTTTGCCTGTCTCAATGCAGCAAATCATCACTCAAGCTCTCGGACTGCTAACCATCGTCATTGGCTTAGCGATGTCCCAAAGTCTCTTTGAAGTTGAAGCTGGCCCCATTGACGGCGTGATTTTGGGCCTGCTGGCGCTAGTGGTCGGTGGCCTATTAGGCGAATGGTGGCAGGTAGAAAAAAAGCTGATAGGGATCGGCGACACTCTCAAAGCTCAGGTCAAGGGCGGCGGGCGCTTTACCGAAGGCTTTATGGCGGCGAGCCTGCTATTTTGCATTGGCCCGATGACCATTATCGGCAGCCTTAACAATGGCTTAGTAGGGGACAATACCCTACTAACGCTCAAAGCGGTGATGGATGGTTTAGCCGCGATCGCCCTCACAGGCTCCTACGGCATTGGCGTCAGTTTTTCGGCCCTAACGCTCTTGCTCATCCAAGGGGGGCTATCGCTGCTGGCGGGTAGCCTCACCCCAGTTCTGGGCGACCCAGCTACCGATCCTCACGTTATGCTTACCACTGGCATTGGCGGCATGATGATTATTGGTCTGGGCTTGGGACTATTGGAAGTAGCCAAAATTCGCATCGCCTCATTTTTGCCGGCTTTACTGTTAGGGCCAATCGTAGTCGCAATCGCCCGCTGGTTCAGCTAATGGCCTTCGGAGTTCGGAGTTCAGATGCCGAAACCAAGAACGTATAGCCTTACCAGCGCGTAGGGTGAGGCCGATGCCAAGCCGCAGCACAAACTTAGAACCAGAATCCAAAATCCCAAACCCCAAATCATCCCCTCAAAGTCTTCTGAGCAGGCTCCCTCCATACACGAGCCCGGCCATGCGCTCCAACATTACCAATGCCAACTACTACACCCACCCTCACATCCTCATCCCATCTCACCCCACGGCCTGTAACAACTCCGTAAAAACCGCTGAGTCTTCCCAGCGACCTGAGTCATCATAGGAAAGATTCACAACGTAAAGGCCTCCCAAGCATATGGGCTTATTCGATAGCGTATTTAACGAAGAGAAATCGGAACATCAAGTCGAGCTGAAACCAGAAGAAGCTTTTGCGGCAGTAGCGCTAGTTGCAATCGCCGCCGACGGCTACCTTTCTGACCAAGAGGGGCGCGACATGACCCATATGCTGGAGCGGATGCATCTCTTCCAGAGCTATTCTCACGATGTCATGCACCGCATGTTCGACAAACTATTGTCGATGTTAAAGCTCAAAGGCCCTAGCACCTTAATTGACTTGGCCAAAGCCAAGCTCCCCCAAGAACTGCGAGAAACCGCCTTTGCGATCGCGACGGACTTGGTGCTGTCGGACGGTACAGTTACCTCCCAAGAGCAAGCATTTTTAGATGATTTATATCGAATTTTAGAAATTCCTGGCGATACAGCATTACAAATTGTGCAGGTAATGACCATCAAAAATCGTGGTTAGACATGCATTTTCACCGTATGACGCTCATCTAAGACCCAATTAGTTTGAAACGTTTGATATTGTTTTACTTTTCTAAAGCTACTTTTCTAAAGCTACTTGTGTGAAGCATAAAGGCGTTTCTATTTCGACAGTCTTGCGTTCTACGGATGTATGCTTTTTTGCTTGCAAAGCCCCTGCATCACATACGGGGGCGGCCATGCCTGTCTTTAAAGTCTTTTGTCTTTAATTGATGACTTTTCCCAGATTAATTAACTCCAGCGGGCCAAAACGTTAAGAGTTTCGGCCTCTAAAGCGTTAGTTATAAAAGCCGTTTGGGTAACTTGTGACCAGTCTTTAGCAGGTCAAGTGTATGGACAGACGCTTCTTTCTTCAAGCTGGGGTAAGTCTGGCTTTGACGACCGTTGTTCAGAGCTGTGCAGCAGCGTCTAAAACCAACGACTCTAGCCTGGAAATCAGTCAACCATTACTAAAAAAAGTCAAAGAAAAAGGGTATTTATTAGTTGTGACGGAGGACGATTATCCTCCTTTTGAGTTTTTGGTTAATGGTGAACCGACAGGATTTGACCATGAATTGCTTGATCGGTTGAGACAACAAGTTGAATTTGAGCATTGCCACGCTCGACGCGCTTTTTCTCCATCCAGGGCGTGCCCGCAGCCGGTTTCGGCGCCGAATAGCCCGGGAAAGCGTTACCCACATATTCGTCATTGG
>JBCCNE010000331.1:0-5822 GCA_039026015.1 Cyanobacteria bacterium P01_C01_bin.70
GCAAGAGATTCGCAGACTCGGTAGTGAACACGTCCCGCAAGAGCAGGATCCCCCCTGCCCCCCTTATTAAGGGGGGTGGCGATAGCCGGGGGGATCTTGAAAGCATTGAAATCTTCAAGTGTATAAGTCCTAACTAAGTAAGGAATTCAAAGCTCAAGTACGCATACGAGGATCGATCAGGTCGCGTAAGCCATCACCGAGCAGGTTGAAACAGAAGACTGCCAGCATTAAAACGGTGCCTGGAAACAAAGCCAACCACCATTCGCCTGACACAATATAGGTGGCGCCTTCGGCGACCATAATGCCCCACTCAGCGGTCGGCGGCTGTACTCCGAGACCGATGAAGGAAAGGCCAGCCGCGTTGAGAATGGCCCAGCCCATATTGAGAGAAATATGCACCATCATCACGGGCAAAACGTTGGGGAACAGGTGACGAATCATAATGCGCCATTCGCTGTTGCCGGTTAATCGGGCGGCTTCGACAAAACCAGCTTCTCGCCGCACTAATATCTCAGAGCGAACGACGCGAGTGTAAAGGGGCAGGTTAATAATGGCAGTCGCGTAGATGATGTTGGTCACGGTATTTCCCAAAGCGGCGACGAGGCCCATCGCCAACACAAACAGGGGAAAGGCCATCAACGTATCGATACATCGGGAAATGATGCGATCGCTCCAGCCTCCGAAGTACCCGGCACACGTTCCCAATAAACTACCCACTAAAAAGGACAGCGCTACGGCAATCACAGCAATTCCTAAATCCAGTCGGGTTGCCACAATCACGCGGCTGAGAATATCTCGTCCCAGTTGGTCAGTGCCAAACCAGTGATCTGCAGAGGGGGGCTGGAGAGCGACAGCCGCGTTGCTTGCTAACGGATCGTAGGGGGCGATCGCCTCGCCAAAAATCGCGAACAGTACAAACACCAAAAACAGCCCGAAGGCGCTAAAGGTGATCAGGTTTTCACTGATGATGTATCGAGCATGTTGGAAGGTCCTGGAGGTCATGGTAAGCGAGGAAAGTTAGGGAGCGTGAAAGTTAGGAGCGCAGGGGGGAAAGGGAGCAGGGGTACCGGAGCGGTGTGCTTAGGTTTCTGAAAGAGAGAAGGAGCAGGGGCGTCGGAGGGACAGGGAGAAGCCGGGTTGCAAAGGAGAATGGGAAATCGATACATCACGCTTTGAAAGTTCGCTCCCGACCCTAGTCTTCCTTCAAGTTTCGTGCTCCGTTGCCCCTCCGCACACCATCCCCTTGGCGCGACCTGGCACAACAGTTACGCTTCCACACCGGCGCGCGGATCAATCACGACATAGAGCAAATCAATCAGCAAATTCAGTACCACATAAAGCAGTGCCATAGTGAGAATGAAACCCTGGATGGGGGCATAGTCAGAGGCGACTAAGGCTTCGACAGCATAAGAGCCAATCCCCGGCCAGGCAAAGACTTTCTCAACGAGGATGTTGGCTCCCAGTAGAAAAGAGAACACTACGCCGAGAGTCGTGATCACAGGCAGCATGGCGTTGCGGAAGGCATAGCCGAAGAGGACCTGCCGAGGGGGTAAGCCACTGGCCCGAGCCGTGCGGATGAAATCGCTCGATAGCATTCCCAACATGGAAGCACGGGTGACGCGGGCTAGCGGTGCTAAGGCAAAGAGACCTAAAGTCACTGCCGGTAAAAAAAGCTGTGAGGCTGCCGCCCAAAACAGTTCTAAATCGCCTGCTAATAAACTATCAATGAGATACAACCCTGTTACCTGGGGAGGGGCGCTGTAGAGAATATCCAGGCGACCCAGTGGCGCGGGTGCCCAACCCAGCAGGTAGTACAGTATGTAGATGAGAAACAACCCGGTGAAGAAGGTGGGGAGAGAGACACCAGCCGTAGCCAGTAATCGTACGCTGTGATCAATCCAAGAGTTGGGCCGAGTAGCGGCGAGAATGCCGAGGGGCAGCGCTAGGGCGATCGCCAATACCAACCCTGCTAACGTTAATTCCAGCGAAGCCGGTAACCGAGTTGCCAAGTCATAAACCACAGACTGCCCGGTCGTCAGAGACATCCCCAAATCTCCCCGCACCAGATCACCGAGATACAGAAAAAACTGTTCGGGCAGGGTTTTATCGAGTCCCAACGTGGCGCGCACTTCCTCAATGGCCTCAGCCGTTGCTGCTGGCCCCGCAAAAAACGCCGCTGGATCTCCCGGCAACGCACGGGTGAGCAAAAACGTCACAATCACGACACCGATAACGCTAGGAATCGCGCCAAGAACACGTTGACCAATGATTTTTCCAGTGGAGTGGGCCATGTTGCTCAGGGGCTAGTGGATGGCGGCATAAATCGGCAGGGAAGCAGAGGGGATGGAGAGCAGGGGGGATGGGGAGAAAGGGAGATGGGGAGCAGCGGAGAGTGAGGGAGAAGTAACTTAATTAAGGCAGGAAACATTGCGGGCTATCTGGCTCCCAAAGCTCACCCGCCCCTTCTGTCCCCTTGCCCCTCTGCCCCCAAAGCTCCTCCACTCCTCCGCTCCTCACGCGCTACGCTTTCTCCAACTGCCGAAAATCTAACTGCCGATGGAACCAGTATTGGTAACCCGAGATGTTGGGCTGCATGGCGACCCCGAGTTGAGGCTGCACCAGGGGAGCGCGGGGTACCTCTTGCCAGGCCATTTCAATAAAGCCTTTGACATTGTCGTCGTACTCTTTATTGCCCGGTTCCGACGCCAGGGCCGCTTCAATCTTGGTATCCATTTCCGGATTTTTGTAGGAGCTACCGTTAAAGGTGGCGTCTTGCCCGTGGTAGGCGTAGAAGAAGAAGTAATCCGGATAGTTGAGCCAGCCACCAAAGTTATTGATGATCATGGGGCGGCTCTTTTCCACCAAGACGGAACGGAAGTTGGCACCGGGGACTTTTTCGATATTGGCTGTGATGCCCAGTTCGGCCAGCGCTTCCTGAATCAGCACGACGGTGGGTTCGGCCCATTCTTGGGTACCCATGTTAAAGGCGAGGGTCGTTTCAAAGCCTTCGGGATAGCTGGATTCTGCCAAAAGGGCTTTGGCCTTTTCCATATCGGTGGCGTAGGGGCTGGGCTGAGGCCACGCAATCGTATCGGGCTTGGCCTGACCGCCATACATAGGGACGGCCTGACCATACAGAGCGGTGTCCATAATGGCGTCATAGGGAATTGCATAGGACACGGCCTGCCGCACCTTCACATCCCCAAAGGGATTATCCTCGCCATTTAACTGAGGGTTGGCATGCATATCGACGGAATACAGGCAGTTCTCAATGGGGGTCGAGATTACGGTGAAATTGCCCGTAGCGTCCAGTTCCGTCTGGTCTTTTTCCGACACGGTGAAGTTGACATCGACATCCCCTTTCTCTAACAGGGCACGACGGTTCCCCGCTTCGGGCACGTTCAGCAAAATCACCTCTTGAATCTGGGGCATGGGGCCTGATTTCCAGTCCTCAAACCGCTCTAAAACGATGCGCTCATTCGGCTTATATTCCTTGATGGTGTAAGCTCCACTCCCAGCATCGTTATTGTTAAGCCATTCCGCCCCCCAGGGGTCTTCATCGGTGAGGTGGGGTTCGACCAGCTTGGCGTTGATGATGACGGGAATGGGCACGGCCATGTCCATCATGGTGAGCTTGTCAGGACGCAGGAACTTGACGCGGAAGGTCTGGTCGTCCACCACTTCAAATTGATCCGGGCTTTCGAGGGCACCGGCTTTCATCTGAAAACTGGGGAAGCCGCCAATAGAAACGGCGCGATCGAAGGACCACTTCACATCATTCGCAGTGACGGGGGTGCCATCGTGGAAGGTGGCGTCAGGTCGCAAGGTGAAGGTGACGGACATGCCGTCTTCAGCCATCTCCCAACTCTCGGCCAGTTCGGGCTCTAACACGGTGTAATCATAGGAAATGGAGCCGTCGTCCAGAGTCTTGGTACCAAAGGTCATGAGGCGATCGTAAATCACCCAAGAAACCCCATAGGCAGGACGGTTGGTGCCGACGCGGTGCAAGTCCAAACTATTGGGGAAACCGCCGCCTTGTACCACCGTCAGGGTGGCATCCGATGATTCAGCGCCGCCTTCAGAAGTATCGGCTGGGGCAGAATCGGGGGTCGAGGCAGAGTCATCACTGCTGCAAGCTTTCAGGCCACCCGCCAGGGTAAGGCCAGCGGCAAATCCCATACTGGTTTGAATTAAGCGTCGGCGTCTCATGGCAGTTAAAAATTGAAGGGCAAAATCATCGAAAAAGCCTGCATCAAAACTCTCAAGTCTTCGCTAAATCATTTCCAAAATCGATTATTTGAAAATGGTAAAAAACGCTACAATTAGAGTAAAAATAAAACAAGCCATTTGCGGTTGGCTGTTAATGTACGTTTCGCATTAGCAAGTTTTTGAGAAGAAATCGGGAAGAAATCGGGAAGTTTTTTCTTGACACTGTTATCACTTAGCCGTTAAAACCTTGAACAGTCAGAGAGGCAGTCCTTTGGTTTGCTAAGTTGCTGCCGACATCGTTAGCTCTAGTGCTTTTGGGCAGCTGTTATTAATTGATGATGTATTCTACAATTGCTTGCCTTTAGCTGCATTTATCTACTTTCGTTTCTACCTTTCCAGTAGGCTAAATCGCTTCGGTATAGTTTGCACAATTGGCCTTTGCACAACAGGCGATGTATTCTTTTCTGCGTTATTTGCCGGCAGGCTTGATTTTAGTCTTGGGTTTGGGCTCAACGCTGGCGACGACGGCTTGGGTAGAGCGTTGGGAAAGACTCTCTCGGCAGAGTGAATTTCAAAAGCAAACCAACAATCTTACGACGGCTTTGCAGCGTACCACCAATCGCTATACAGAACTATTGTTGTCGATTAGTGACTTATATGATGCCGCCAATAATGAGGTGGATGAAGCCGCTTTTCGACGGTTTGTGAGTCGGGCGGTTGATACTTATCCGGGGATTCAGGCACTGGAGTGGGCCCCTCAAGTTTCTCAAAGCGATCGCGCTAACTATGAGCAGCAACTACAGGCCGCCACCAAGAACAATCGGGCTCTCATTACTGAGCGAGATATCAACACGGGGCAATTAGTGGCGGCAGCTGAGCGCGATCGCTACGTACCCGTCACCTTTTTAGAGCCCATCGAGAGTAATAAAGCGGCTTTGGGGTATGACTTAGCTTCGGACGAAACCCGCCGTATTGCTCTAGAAAAGGCGAGAGATACGGGGGCGATCGCCGCGACCGGCCGCATCCAACTCGTTCAGGAAACCAATGAAAACCAGTATGGGTTTTTGGTATTTGTCCCCATTTATCAAGCCCAAAATTCAACATCTTTGGCTAGCCAAGATAACGTTTTAGGCTATGTTCTCGGTGTTTTTCGAGTGGCCGACGTCATCGAAGAATCTCTGCAAAATCTGGATTATGACATCGATTTTTATATTCTTGATCAGACTGCTGAGCCTGCCAATCAATTATTGGGAGTCTACCGTACGGCTTCACAAAGTGTCAGTGTCGAAACCCAAAGTTTGCTAGTCCCTGAAACCAATAGTTCTCTATGTGCGGAGCCCGAAAATTGTATTCAACAGATCCAGCTAGGTCAGCGGGAATGGCAAATTGTCTTTGTCCCAGCGACCCGGCACTCTTTGCTGTGGGGCACGCTGGCAACCTTAGTCATCGGCGTACTATTGACGGCCACCATCCTCATCTACGTCTCCCGCTGGCAGAGTGAGCTCAGACAAACTCGAGAACTCAGTGACCTCAAATTGCGGCTATTCTCGATGGCTTCTCACGAACTGCGGACACCCCTGAGTATTATTTCGATTTCTGCTCAATCACTGGCC
>JBCCNE010000332.1:0-5815 GCA_039026015.1 Cyanobacteria bacterium P01_C01_bin.70
CTTAGGCGATCGCCCCCAACCCCACATCCTTTTTCTCCTGCAAGCCAGCTCGCATCAGTTGGAACCACTCGACCAAATTGTCCAACTGCTTCTCCGGTTTCAGCACCCCAAGGCCGCGCACGGTGACTTTGCCGCCAGCGTAGACAAAGCGGGATTTAAGGTGGCCGGGGATTTTATCGAAGAGGAGCTTCCAGGCAGGTTCCTCCATCGGCGTTTCCAGGATGATGTGCTGCTTGCCTTCTGGCTTAATGCGGGAAAAGCCGAGCTGCTTGCCGAGCTGCTTGAGTTCCAGCACGCGGAGGAGCTGTTCGGTAGCGAAGGGAATGGTGCCATAGCGATCGTTGAGATCCGCAGCAACTTGAGCTAGTTCGCGCTTGCTGTCGGCGGCAGCGAGGGCGCGGTAGGCGCTCATTTTCTGTTCCGTATCATCGATATAGTCGCTGGGAATAAAGGCAGTGACCTTGAGATCTACCTGAGTGTCGTCCACCTTGGGAATTTCTTGACCGCGAATTTCGGCGATTTCTTCCTCCAGCATGTCCATATACAGGTCAAAGCCGACGGCATCCATCTGACCGGACTGCTGCACGCCGAGCAGGTTGCCAACGCCGCGAATCTCCATATCGCGCATGGCGAGCTGATAGCCGGAGCCCAGCTGGGCAAATTCCTGAATCGCCCGGAGGCGCTGGCGGGCTTTAGGCGTGAGGGTTTGCTGGCGGGGATAGAACAGCCAGGCGTGGGCCTGAATGCCCGATCGCCCCACCCGTCCTCTGAGCTGATAGAGCTGCGACAAACCGAACTTTTGAGCGTCTTCAATCAGGATGGTGTTGACGCGGGGAATGTCTAGTCCCGACTCGATGATGGTGGTGCAGACGAGGATATCGGCCTCGCCGCTGCTAAAGCCCAGCATGGTGGACTCTAGCTCGCCCTCCTGCATCTGGCCGTGGGCGATCGCGATGCGGGCACCGGGAATCCACTCTCGCAGGCGGGCAGACACTTCTTCGATGCCTTCGACCCGAGGGACGACGTAAAAGATTTGGCCGCCGCGATCAAGTTCCTGGCGAGCGGCGCTACGAATCGCTTCTGGATCATAAGGGGACAGGTGAGTTTTGATGGCGCGGCGAGAGGGTGGCGGCGTGGTGATCAGGCTCATTTCGCGCACGCCAGACAGCGCCATGTACAGTGTCCGGGGGATGGGCGTGGCGCTGAGGGTGAGCACGTCCACTTCCGTTTTCAGGGATTTGATTTTTTCCTTTTGGTTCACGCCAAAGCGCTGCTCTTCATCCACCACCATCAGGCCCAAATCCTTAAACTGGACGGATTTGCCGAGCAACTGATGGGTACCGACGACGACGTCGAGTTCCCCCGTTTTGAGCCGCTGCAAAATGTCTTTCTTTTCCTGAGGGGTACGGAAGCGATTTAGCAGACCGACCTGAATTGGGTAGGGGGAAAAGCGCTCCTTGAGCGTGTGGTAATGCTGCTGGGTAAGAATTGTGGTGGGGGCCAGCAGCGCCACCTGCTTGTGGGAGTTGATGGCTTTGAAGATAGCCCGGACGGCAACTTCCGTTTTACCGAAGCCGACATCGCCACACACCAACCGATCCATCGGGCGATCGCTCTCCATATCCCGCTTCACGTCCTGCGCGGCTTTGAGCTGATCCGGCGTGGGCTGATAGGGAAACGAATCTTCCAGTTCTTGCTGCCAGGGCGTATCGATGGGAAAGCGAAAGCCTGCAAGCTTGGCTCGCTGCGCATACAGCTTTAACAGGTCAACAGCGACTTTTTGCACCGCTTTGCGAGCTTTGCCTTTGGTCTTTTCCCAGGCTTTGCCCGTCATTTTATTCAGCGTCGGGGCGCGGTCCGTGGTGGAACGATAGCGAGAAAGGGAACCCACCTGATCCGCCGCCACCCGCAGCAAACCGTCTTCGTACTGAATGACCAGATATTCGCGGGTTTCGTGATCGAGAGTGAGGCTTTCTAGCTTCAGGAAGCGCCCGATGCCGTGGTTGCGGTGAACCACGAAATCCCCCGGCTTCATCTTGTTGGGATCAACTTGTTTGGAGGTGGCTTTGCGACGTTTGCGCACGTAGCCGGGCGTGGCGAGACTGTGCTGGCCAAAAAACTCTTTGTCGGTGACGATCGCCATGCGAAAGGTCGGCAAAATAAAGCCTTCTAGCTCCGCCAGACCGGAGTATTTCAGCGCGACAGGCACATGCTGGCCCTGCAACTTTTCAATCGCCGGATAGTCGCGCGGATTAGGAATAAACTGTGCTGGACAGTCATGCTCTTGCAGCAGCGCCACCGAGCGCGACGGCTGGGCGGAAATCAGCCACACGCCAAAGTTGCGATCGCGCTGTTCCCTGACCGTTTCCGCCAGCTTGCCAAACTGGTGCGGAATCGCCGGCACCGGACGACTGGACAGATTGAGACCGCCGTTTTCTTCCGCCAGTTCTGTTAGATGCACGGTAGGGAAGAGAGCGAGTTCTTCGAGGGCGTCGGCGAAGGGACGATGGAGTTTAGGGATGGGAGGATGGGGGGCAACGGAGCCAGATGTTTGCCCCTCCGCTCCTTCGCTCCTGTGCTCTTTCGTCTCTTGCCAGTGTTCATCGATATGTTCGACCCAGCGATCGCTGTGGGCCTGGCACTGATCCGGTTCATCGAGGGCAATCACCGTGTTTTCAGGCAGATAGTCCAGCAGGGAAGCGGGATTGGCAAAGGCCAATCCCAGCCAGCGCCGCACGCCTTCGGGATAGATGCCGTCTGCCCGTCCTTCAAGGGATTCTTCAGGGAAAATCTGGTTAAGCAGTTTCTTTTCCTTGAGCACATCCAGGATGAGGGGAACGTAGTCGGTGGGGGTAAGGATGAGGCGATCAATGGCGTCAAGCGATCGCTGCGTGGCCGGGTCAAACTCGCGAATGCGCTCTAGTTCATCGCCAAACAGCTCCAGGCGAATCGGCAGCTCTGAGGCAACAGGAAACACGTCAATAATGTCGCCTCGCTGGGCCCACTGCCCCTCGGTTTCCACCAGCGGTACCTTTTCATAGCCCAGGCGAGCCAGTCGCAGCGCCAATGCTTTGAGGTTGATTTCCAAACCTTTGGTCAGGGTCAGGCAGTAGTCCTTCAGCACGTCGACCGGGGGCAGATGCGGCTGCAGGGCGCGCTCAGTGGCGATCATGGCGGTGTTCTCGACACCATTCTCGCTGGTCAGATCGGCCAGGGCTTGCAGTTGTCCCCAGGTCATTTCTGATTCCTGATCAAAGGGATCGTAGGGTGATGCCTCTGAGGTGGGATAAAAGTGAACGGTGCGCCAGCCCATGGCTTCCAGCTGAATCGCCCAGCGGCTGGCTTCTTCCAGGGTGGCAGTCACTACCAGCAGGGGAGCACTCGATTCCTGGGCTAGGGCCGAGGCGATCAGGCCCTTCGGCAAACGCGGCGCTCCGCTGAGCTTGACCGGCTGCGGTCGCTGCAGCTTGCTCAGCATCTCTGAGGTGAGCGGCGATCGCCCCAGGGCCCTAACTACCGAAGAAAATGACATGTCGTTCCCCTCCCAACCAAAAGACCCCCCAATGTAAAACACCAGGGGTTTAAGCTAATCCTGAAATTGAGATCGCTGCCGACACCGACTACACACGGTGTCTCCCGGCAACGTTCAGGTTTTCATTCTAAAAGGCTTTTCACCCGAATTGCTAGCACGCAATTCCGAAAATCTAGCGGCAAAACCCATCCACTGAATTTTCCTGATACTGGACAACAGCCTCAGCACTGTAGTGTTCTTCGTTGCCCAATTGGTTTCCAAGCATCCCTTAAGCAAGGCTATCCAATATTTTCCGGCAAATAGCGAAATATTCTTGCCCCGATCCAGCCTTTACTTACAGCATTAATTCTTACTTATCTCTGCCACCTCAAAGACCTCCGGGCAGGCTATGTCTTTCAGACAGGCTGCGCCCGCGCCAACATACTCTGCCACTCTTACACCCTGCTACCCTTACACCTCTTCACCCTCACACTCCTCGCGAACTGCTACTTCTTCTCCCACTGCTGCTTCAAGCGGCCAATTCGCTCCAGCAGGCTTTCATTCGACATCCGCGTTCCCAACCGCTCCACTAACAAAGGAAACGCTAGGGGCGCTGGTCGGGGCGTATCTCTCCAGACCACCTTTAGTTGCCGCAGCTGCTCTAACAGCTTGGCCAGTCGATGAGTCTCTAGCTGCTCTGCTAAAACTTCGCGCTCTGCCTGTCGCAGCAGCAAATTCTCTGGCTCATACTTGCTAAACACTTCATACAGCAGGGATGAACTCACCTGCAGCTGTGACGACGTCTTTCGTGAGCCGGGATAGCCCTTAAATACCAGTCCGGCGACTTGGGCTACCCCCCGAAACTTGCGTTGGGTCAGCTCTGAGATATTCAAACTGGCTTTAATATCGGCCTCTAGATTGGTCAAGCTAAAAAACTCATCGGAAAATAGCTCCTGAAATGGATAGCCCTTGGGCGCCAAAATTTCAAACCCATAATCATTAACTGAAATAGTAAAGGTCGTCTGCTGCTGTCGGGCAAACCGATAGCCCCACAAAAATCCCAGCCCCTCATGCACAAACCGCCCCTCAAAGGGAAACACGTAAAGATGCTGTCCTTCCCGCGTTTTACAACACTCCACCAGCAGTTCATCAGCCGCTGGAATGTAAGAGAGCCGCGCCTGGGTTTCTAAAATTGGCGCAATGCAGTGGACTTCTCGATTCCAGTCGCCGGGCTGCCGCACCATCTCCACTTCCTGCCGCAAATGGGTGCTCAATGTATCCGAGATGGCGAGCTGACCGCCGCCCCAAGTTGGCGTCACCGTAGACTGGCGGCGCGTATTTTTGACATACGCCACCATGTCCTTCATCTGAAAAAACTCTAGCTGTCGTCCCGCAAAGAAAAAAACATCCCCTGGCTTCAGACGAGAGACAAAGTTTTCCTCTACGGTGCCGATTTCGCGACGATTGGTATACACGATTTTGACCGCTTGGTTACCGGTGATGGTGCCAATGCCCATGCGGTGCATGCGAGTAATCTTCGTATCGGTGACTCGATAGCGATCGCTCTCCAAAGTCACTTTTTGATAGCGCGGATAAGCGCCGAGGCATTTCCCCCCTTTTTCGACAAACTCTAATACCCAGCTAAATTCCTCATCGGTTAAATACTGATAGGCCACCGTCTGACGAATAGCCTGCAGCGTGGCCGCTGGCACAAATCCATCGCCACAGGCCAGCGTAACTAAATGCTGCACCAGCACATCGTAGGGGCGATGCCGTGGCCGCCGCGTCTCGATCGCCCCCGCCGCTAGTCCCCGGCGAAACGCCGAAATTTCCAGCAGCTCTAGCGCATTGGTGGGCAAAAAGAAGACTTCAGAAGTGCCTTCTGGCACGTGGGCCGATCGCCCCGCTCGCTGCAGCAGTCGCGCCAGGTTTTTAGCACTGCCAATCTGCACCACTCGCTCTACCGGTTGAAAATCGACCCCCAAATCCAGCGATGAGGTACAAACGACCCATTTGATCTCACCGGTCTTGACACCGGCCTCAATCGCCTCCCGTTCTTGCTTATCAATTGACCCGTGGTGCAAAGCGATCAGATTCTCATGGTCAGGCATCGCAAACTGCAGCGCTTGAAACCACCGCTCTGCCTGATTGCGAGTGTTGGTAAAAATCAGCGTTGATTTTTCGATGTCCAGCGCCGCCACCAGCGCCTCAAACATGCGTAGCCCCAGATGCCCTGCCCAGGGAAAGCTATCAACCGACTCCGGCAAAATGCTGCGGATAATCGTGTCTCGCTGTAAATCAGAC
>JBCCNE010000333.1:0-5746 GCA_039026015.1 Cyanobacteria bacterium P01_C01_bin.70
ACGCCAAGCATAAATCAGCCAGAACAAGACCCGAAAATTCCTTTTGAGATGCCACAGTTTCAGAATCATGGTTAATCTGCCGCCGCCTGAATCGAATGATAGACCGCCCTCTGGACCATTGCGAGATAACGATGAAGCGATTGCCCTAGCAATTGCTTTCTTATCTATCGGGGCAATTCTCTGGTGGGGGTGGACTCGGGGGGAAAGACTATTCGCGCCGGTAGCCAACCTGCCCCAACTGTCTGAGCCCGCCACGGGAGAGGCCAATCCTCCCATCGATTTAGACGATTCTGACGAAGACTCATCGCGCCCACTGCCGGAAAGGGGCTTTTCTTTCTTTGGCGGCGGGGCTGACCGCGATGCCAATAGTCTTGATGCCGATGCAGACGCGGATGCTGCGGACTCAGGGACGTCCTCCCGGAGCCAGACGACCACTGATTCGCTGCAGCGCGATCGTGTCCCAGACACCGCTACAGATTTTAACCAAGGAACAGTTTCCCCGTCTCAAATTTTGACAGACGGAGCAATTGCTCCTGATGAAGCGGTTGCACCTACCGAGATGGCGCCGAGTGACGATTCTGCAGGGGGCGCGCCTACCGCCGATGAAGCTGACGCTCCGGCCCCTGAGCCGTTGCCTGCGCTTGATATTTCTGACGTGCCCGCAGACTATTGGGCCTATCCTTACATTGTCAGCCTGTTTGAAAAAGGCTTGTTGCCTGACCTCCCCAGTGGCCAACTGCAGCCGGACAAGTCTTTGACTCGGGCTGAATTTGCGGCATTGCTTAACAGTTCCTTTGTGGGGGCCGAGCCCTCTCGACGGCAGCTGGCCTTTTCCGATGTGCCGGAGGATTTTTGGGCTAGCAACGCCATTAAGCAGGTGGTTGACGCTGGATATATGACTGGTTTTCCCGAAGGAACTTTCCGGCCCGGTGACCTGGTGCCTCGGTATCAAGTCTTTGTCACCATGACAACCGGACTAAATTTATCGCCGCCAAATGACGTTGACGCCGCCATTAGTCGCTTTCAAGGCACGCAGGACTTGCCAGCCTGGTCTAGATCGCAGGTAGCGGCATCAGCTTCTCAAGGACTGATTGTCAATCATCCTGATCCACAGCAGCTGGAGCCCCAGGAACCAGCAACTCGGGCAGAAATTATTGCAATCATTCATCAGGCGCTGGTTGCTCAAGGGCGGGTTGAGCCAGTCGAGACGCCCTTTGCGGTTCCTGCTGAGTAACTTTCCTTTGCCAAACTAATGCATTGTGACGACGGCATCCGGCTGCTTGCGGACGGGGCGCGATCGCCAAAAACTAACTTCCCTAAACGCTATGCTTGCCTACGAATACATGCGCCTGCCGCTCTTGGAACGTTGCCAGTGTCTAGAGTGAGTTATCGCTCGCAGGGCGATGTGTCGGCTGTGGCTAAAAACCTTGGCCGTATTGTTTCATCTCGCTCCAAAGTTGCCTATGCTTAGTAACTGGAGAATGTAAGGAAACGATGGATAAGCAAGCGATTAAAGACCGGGTTGAGTTAATTCGCAGTAAGCGCGAAGCCTTAGTCAAACTTTTAGAGCAGCCTGATATTGGCATGCTGCGAATTGATGTGAATCAAGCCCTAGAAGAAATGGATGATTTGCTCGCGGAGTTTGAAGCGGTGTTTCCGGCTGATGAAGCAACCTAAGAGGCAGCGATCGCACCGGCTGCCCTGGAAAGACTGCATGCGCCTCAGCGCGGTTTTATTTGTATTGGAGAATGGCTATGACGACCCACTTTATTGCTGCCGAAATTGACCTGACCGAAAATCCGGCTGAGCTACCGCAAAAGGTTGAAGCAGAGCTGCAGAAGCAGGGAGAGCCGCTGCGGTGGGCGATTGTCGAAATCGATAAAACCCGGCAAACCGCTAAAGTCGAAGCGGTCGTGACGACAGCCGTTTAGGCTTTTCTAGCTCAATGCATCAGCGACCCTATACAGCAGTGCTGATTGTGCCGACCGGAGTGGGGGCGGCGATCGGCGGCTACGCTGGGGATGCTTTGCCAGTGGCGCGGGCCGTTGCTCAAGTCGCCGACACCGTGATTACTCATCCCAACGTGTTGAATGGCGCTCAGCTTTATTGGCCGCTACCTAATGCGCTCTACGTTGAAGGTTACGGGCTCGATCAGTTTGCGGCGGGACGGTGGGGATTGCGGCCCGTTCACCATAATCGGATTGGGCTGCTGCTGGATGCTGGCATTGAAGAGGCGCTGCGGTGGCGACAGTTACAGGCGGCGGACGCTGCCCGGGCTACCTTAGGGCTCGCCATGACCGATTACGTGGTCACGGATGCACCGGTCGGAGTTACCTTACAAACTGCAGCATCAGGGTCTACATGGGGCACGATCACCAGTCCTGATACCCTGCTGCGAGGGGCGGAACGGCTGAGGCAGTTGGGGGCCGACGCGATTGCGGTGGTCGTGCGCTTTCCGGATGACGAAGCTTCTATAGCGTTGCAAAACTATCGCCAGGGACAGGGGGTTGACGCCCTCGCCGGGGCCGAAGCCGTCATTAGTCACCTGTTAGTGCGCCACTTGCAGATTCCCTGTGCCCACGCGCCAGCCTTAGCAACGCTACCGTTAGATCCTACCCTAGCGCCCAAATCCGCTGCCGAGGAATTGGGGCATACCTTTTTGCCCTGCGTGCTCGCCGGTCTTAGCCGTGCCCCCCAGTTTGTGACTCCAGGAATGCATACGGCACCCGCGCTATATCGAGACCAGGTCGATGCGGTGGTGGCTCCAGCTACGGCTTTTGGCGGTAGCGGACTTTTGAACCTTAGCGGTACTGCGGCACAAATCATCGCGGTGGCAGAAAACGCCACCACGCTTTCCGTGACGCCAGAAACGATGGGAGTCAAGGCGATGCAGGTGCGATCGTATCTAGAGGCGATCGGGGCAATAGCAGCTCATAAGGCCGGCATGGGAACCGCAGCGATCGCTCCCCACCTTGCCCACATTCAACCGGCAGCACGACTGCCAGCAGCCTACGGTTCATCTATTCAGCCGTCAGCGACTCCGCGAGGTGCCCCCCGGGGCTCAGATCATTAGAGGCTATCATCTTAGTAGCTATCCAAGGCTGCGGCAGTCAGGATTGCGGCCTATCCCTCTTTAATGACTCTGAGCGGAGAGAAGCGGCACTGGCTATATCGGATGCCAGCATTTAAAGAACTCCCGTCATCCAGAACGGTGGGCGACTGAAGATTGTGTCGGTAACTGATTTGGTGATGAAAGGCTATGTCGCCAGTACAGTATGGCCACGATAAGAGGTTGGAGCATCGGCTCGGGGCAGCCAAATGATAAAGGCAGTGCCGCGTTGCTCACTGGCGGGCTTAATAGCCGCCGGTAACGACTGAGGCAGTTGAGATAGAGGACTAACCACGTCAATCTGTCCGTGCATTTCTTGGGCTAAATCAGCGGCGATCGCCAAGCCTAAGCCACTGCCCTCCAGCTCTCCCGCAGCCTGCAGCCCACGATAGTGCCGCTCGAAGATATGGCCCTGGTCAGCAACAGGAATGCCGGGCCCCGTATCACCCAGCAGAAGACCGACCCAATCAAGGCGCTCAGGGTTCGGCAATGCCCACTCCAGCCAAACTTGACTGCCAGGAGTGGCATATTTGAGGGCATTGTCAATCAAGATGTTCAGAATTTCGGTAAGGGCTTTTGCGTCTGCCTGCACCCAGCTGTCCGTCAGGGGAGCAATCGCCTCCAGGAGGATATCAGCATCTTCGGCTAACGGCTGAATCAGGTTCACTAACGGCATCACGATAGCACGAAGCAATGTCGGCTCTAGAGTAAGCGCCCCGCCAAAATGGGCCAGTGACCCAGTCCCCACCGTCGATGAATCTGGGGCCGGGCCGGAGTCTGATGCGGGCAATAGCAGGGGGATTGTCGTTGCCGCTTCTTCGCGCGTATCATCTGCCGCCTGTAGCGTATCGTCGAAGTAGCCCAATAGTTCCTGCATGCGATCGCTCTCCTGTAGCATATTGGTCACTAAAGAGCGATTGGGATCGGCGGCAGACAAGCGTTTGGTTAGAAGCTTGCCAAAGGTTTTAAGCGCCGTCAATGGGCTGCGGAGCTGATGCAGCAGCTCATGGAATCGATCAGATTGCTGAGTCTGCACCTGATCTAAAGAAGACATTTGAGTTTTGAGCCACTGTCCGCGCTGGTCTAGAACGCAGGCTAGCGTAAGCGAGCGAGCGCACTCTTCCATGCGATGGCGCTCGGCATCGCACCAGGGATGATCGGTTCGCCAGCCCACCAACACGCCAAATACGCCTCCTTCATGCATCATCGGGATTGCTAGCCGCTGAGGCGGCGGTGGCCCCTTGCCCGTCTCTGATGCAGGCGATAAATAAGGATCTGAGTATTCAACAGGAGAGGGTAGCGTCTCGGCGGCCTCAGACTCACCCAACAAAGCCGTAACTGGTTTCATCGTCTCAGGCAGCGCTTTCTCAGTCGCCAAGGCAGCACGGTCAAATGCATCGGTAGGATAGATGGCGATTGGCAAAAGATTGGGCATTTGCTGGTCCGACCAACTTTCAGCCAAATATATGACAGTAGACTCGGCCCCCATAAGCTTCGTCATCATTGCCAGTTGTGACTGACAAAAGGCGGCAAATTCGGCACTTGCAGGCATCAACATCATTAAAAATCGCCTGAAATCCTTCTCGTAGGACTCGACCCAAGTTCTCAGCAATCGGTAAATATGGCGAAGACTCACGCCGCTGAATACGGCCAAGGTCTCCAGATCCCAACGCTTTGCAAATCCGCATTTGGCTTCCTCTGGGATTAAGAGGGCAAGATCATCCTGCCGTCAGTCTTGAGCATCCAGCGTAGCCCCTTAGGTTGCTGAGAAATGTAGTCGCAGCAGACAAGAGGCCATCACTTGAATACGGTATGGAAGTTTACGAATAGTTTCAATTATATGAACGTTTTAATTAGGTTACGCCCTCCGCAGCGCCTCTCATCCAAGACCCTATGGGAACTAATCGTAACGGCAATCGCCCGTCTGCAAGCGGATCAAGAGTAAAGACAAAGCAACTCTTTATTTAACCATGCTAGTTACGCGTTCCACATTCAGATAAGTTGAAATTTTAGTTTTTACCGGATATACTTTGCAGCATTAGGGTTTTGTAACACAAACTACATACCTATGATTTTGATTGCACCAGAGAGTTAGGAGGTAGGCAGGTTGGCAAGAAGACGTAAACGCAAAAGCCGCCGTCGTCTAGAGGGTCGGCGCATTTTAGAGAGTGTGCCTCAGTACAGTATCGAAAGCGGAACTGATAAACCCGTTACTGCAGCTCGGAACTTTATTCACAGCGAAAACATTGCTCCCCCCGCACTGTTGCTGGTAAAGCGTAATGAGCACACCACAGATCGATATTTTTGGGCCGAAAAGGGACTCTTTGGTGCCCAATATGTTGAAGAAAATCACTTTTTGTTTCCGAGCTTGAGAGCCCTACTGAATGAAGAAGAAGAAGACGAGGTCGTTAGCCTGTCAAAATGAGGCGGTTGTCAAATGCTGCTGAGCTTTGACTGCTTGTCTTTTGCTTCATTCACCTTCAAGCCGAAACAGATATAGCTTTGAAATACGGAGACGGAGTAAGTTTACTCCGTCTCTTGTCGCTTTAAAGGGAGCTGTGAAGATAAAGCGATCAGCTCATCACGGTGGGCTGTTACCCGCAGTCGGGAGCCGATCGCGGCTGATGTAGATTTGTC
>JBCCNE010000334.1:0-5739 GCA_039026015.1 Cyanobacteria bacterium P01_C01_bin.70
ATAAACCGCGTCGCCAGGGCCAACCGCTTGCACCTCATTACCAATATGCATATCGCCCTGACCACTCAAAATGTAGTAAACCTCTGAGGTTTTTAGGGAGTGGTCGACAGATGTTTGACCAACTGGTACTACTGCATGGGCCAAACTGTAGCGTAAATCCAAGGGCTGTTTGTCAGGGTGCAAGAGTTCTCGAAGCTGCGTATCGTCGCCCGCAATAAACATCTCGCAGTCGGCTAAATTCCGGACTAACATGGGCGATCGCATCTTAACAGCTGCCCTTCATCCTACCGTCAAAGGTTTGTGAGCGAGCAGAGAACTGTCGCATCGCAGACAGCAAACTCTCTACACGGCTATTGGCAAAATCCTGAAGGTGTTCCAACCTCAAACATCAGTCTTTGGCATAAAGTGCAAAAAGGCTTTGCTTGCAATTGCCGAAGACATGTCGACGTTAATCTTTTCTTTTCACATAAACTAAATGCATAAAAACTGGCTGCCTGATGGGTTCTAGACAGCCAGATAAAAATCTGTAGTGGGAACAGCCTAGTAAGCTAGCCCCATACTGCGAGTAGTCTCCGCACCAAGATAGACACGAACACTTAAAAAGTCAGTCGGACAGGCAGTCTCACAGCGCTTGCAACCGACACAGTCTTCAGTACGAGGAGAAGAAGCAATTTGACCAGCCTTACAGCCATCCCAGGGAACCATTTCCAAAACATCCGTGGGGCAAGCGCGCACACACTGCGTACAGCCAATACAAGTGTCGTAAATCTTGACGGAGTGTGACATTAAATAAAAGCTCCAAAATTAACGGAACGCCATTGTAAAGTTCATCATCAAAATATCAGAAACAGACGGCAATCCAGAACGAAGGGATAGCAAGGATCTTTTTCTAAAGTAACTTCAGTTTAGAGTGTCGGCATTAACGCACTTAGTGTGAGCCCACAAAAGTTTACAGAACGTAATATCACTGAGTTATCTATCTATAATTTTATGATGCCCAGTCATATATGGATATTGCCACATTCCGCCCGTCTGTAGTTTGACATCAATGCCTGTCGCCTTAAATCTCAAGTTTATGGCTGCAAATTAACGAAGATTCTTGAGATGAAAGGCTAGTGCACTGCAAGATTTGTGCTCGCTAATTAAGGAATCTGTTGATGATCTGTTGATGAGAAGTGCGGAGACAAAGCTTTTGGGTAGCCTGATACCATTTCTCCGGAATAGCACTACAGATCGGACTGGAGAGCTTTGGGAGCAAGGGGGCCCGGGAACAGGATGTGTAGCCAAAGTTTGGAGAATCTGTATAACTTGGGATGTTTGAAAGGCTCAAGATAGTGTTAATCGAAAAATTCACTTCGAGTCCATAGGCATTTTGTGCAATCGCGCCATTGCATTGCGGCTAGCGACTAAGCCAGGATTCATGAAATTGCGTCGAGACCCGGTACGCTTTCCGATAATATTTAGGGATGCTTAAAACCGAAACGCCTGGCTTGATTTTGTGTCGCGCTCGTGGTTTAGGTTTTAGAGGTGTTTATTGTGTTTCTGGGAAGAGATTGAATTATGAGTCAGGAAGCGGTTTTTGAGAAAGTGCAGAAAATTGTGGCGGAGCAACTCGGCGTTGATGAAGCTGAAGTTAAGCCAGAAGCTAGCTTTGCTAACGACTTAGGTGCTGATTCCCTAGATACCGTTGAGCTCGTAATGGCGCTTGAGGAAGAGTTTGATATTGAGATTCCGGATGAAGCGGCTGAGGGCATTGGCACTGTTCAGGCCGCAGTTGACTTTATCAAAGAGAAAAAAGCAGCCTAGTGATTGCACGCTGCTTGACGATAGTTGTAATGCGAATATTTAGGTTCGTGTGCTGACCAGCACATTGGCGCTGTAGGTGAGTCATGACAGAGTTGGAAAAAAGGCGGGTTGTCATTACGGGGCTAGGGGCAATTACGCCCATTGGCAACAATTTGGCCAGCTATTGGCAAGGGCTACTAGCAGGCAAATCCGGAGTAGGTCCAATTACCCTGTTTGATGCGTCTAAACATACGACCCGTATTGCGGGTGAAGTCAAAGGCTTTGATCCCCATGAATTTATGGATCGAAAAGACGCTAAACGGATGGATCGCTTTTCTCAATTTGCAGTGGCCACCACTCAGCAAGCGTTGGCAGACGCCCAGTTAAAAATCAACGACCTTAATGCGGAACAAGTTGGCGTCATGATCGGCACAGGCGTTGGAGGCCTCAAGATCATGGAAGAACAACAAGAGGTCTATCTCAGCCGCGGCCCAAGTCGCTGTAGCCCGTTTATGGTGCCGATGATGATTGCCAACATGGCAGCCGGGCTGACGGCAATTCACACGGGAGCCAAAGGCCCCAACTCTTGCCCGGTGACGGCCTGTGCGGCGGGCTCCAACGCGATTGGCGATGCCTTTCGCATGGTTCAGCAGGGCTATGCTCAGGCCATGATTTGTGGCGGTACGGAAGCCGCAGTGACGCCCCTATCGGTGGCCGGATTTGGCTCTGCCAGAGCGTTGTCAACGCGAAATGACGCGCCAGCAGCCGCTAGCCGACCATTTGATCGAGATCGCGATGGTTTTGTCATCGGTGAAGGCTGTGGCATCTTGATTCTGGAGTCTTTGGACCATGCTCTGAGTCGCGGTGCAAGGATTTATGGAGAAATCATCGGCTATGGCATGACGTGCGACGCCTATCACATGACGGCTCCCGTGCCCGGCGGGTCGGGGGCAGCGCGTTGTATGCAGCTAGCGCTTAAAGATGCTGAGATTACACCTGAGCAGGTTAGCTACATCAATGCCCACGGCACCAGCACTCCAGCCAACGACCCGACCGAAACTCAGGCCATCAAAACGGCTCTGGGAAGTAGTGCTCAGCAAATCGCCGTGAGCTCAACCAAATCAATGACGGGGCATTTACTCGGTGGTTCTGGCGGCATCGAAGGGGTGGCAGCAGCGATGACAGTGTACAACGATCAGGTTCCTCCAACGATTAACCTGGACAATCCAGATGAGGGCTGCGACCTCGACTATGTGCCTAGCCAAGCTCGGCAAATGCCAGTGAATGTCACGCTGTCTAATTCGTTTGGCTTTGGTGGTCATAACGTGACGCTGGTGTTTCAGAAATATCGTGACTGACGCTACAATTTAGCGAGCAAATAAAATACCTGCAGCGTTTCCTTTTCAGGCACAATGTGATTTTCCTGAAGTTATTGAGGTGTGAAATGGCCTGAAGCCATTGTGCTTAGGTAAATGACATGTCTTAATTCAGTTAGGGAAATGCTGTAAACGCTATCTTTCAATATTCGAAGAGGGCGATTCATCCTGATATCTCACTCAATCGAGAAATGCCGTAGCGAAGGTATTCAACCTCTGGCCTGAAGGTCACAGCCCAGCAGCATCAGTTCATACTGCGATTTCACGACTGCCCGCAGGGTTGTGAGTCCGCAACGTGAGTGCGATGATAGGTCGGGGAGACGCTGGTGTGCAGTTCGATGCTGAGCGCCTTGTCACTAGAGGGCATCAGGCCCAGATAAATGCTGTCCCGTCTTTGAGAGTAGGTTTTATGGTTGTCGCATCCCAATCTTTAGAAGCGCTTTGCGTGAACTCGATTCGATTTTTAGCGATTGATGCTGTCCAAAAGGCTAATTCTGGCCATCCTGGTCTGCCTATGGGGGCTGCTCCGATGGCCTATGTGCTGTGGGATCAGGTGATGCGGTTTAATCCTAAAAATCCCCAGTGGTTTAATCGCGATCGCTTTGTCTTGTCTGCCGGTCATGGCTGCATGTTGCACTATGCACTTTTGCATCTGACAGGCTATGACAGCGTTTCTTTGGACGATATTAAGCAGTTTCGCCAATGGGGATCGGTTACGCCTGGCCACCCTGAGAACTTTGAAACGCCCGGTATTGAAGTCACAACGGGGCCTTTAGGGCAGGGAATTTGTAACGGCGTGGGTTTGGCCATGGCCGAAGCGCACCTAGCCAGCCGGTTTAACAAGCCTGACGCCACCATTGTTGATCACTATACGTATGTGATTTTAGGCGACGGCTGCAACATGGAGGGGGTTTCTGGCGAAGCCTGTTCCTTAGCCGGGCACCTAGGGCTGGGCAAGCTGATCGCGCTCTACGACGATAACCACATTTCTATCGATGGCTCCACCGACATCGCCTTTACAGAAGATGTTTCCAAGCGCTTTGAGGCTTACGGCTGGCATGTACTCCACGTTGAAAACGGCAACACTGATTTAGAAGGCATTGGCAAAGCGATCGCTGAAGCCAAATCAGTCACTGACAAGCCGACCATGATCAAGGTGACGACCACCATCGGTTATGGCTCTCCCAACATGGCCGACACTGCTGGCGTCCACGGTTCTCCCCTGGGCAACGACGAAATCAAGCTGACCCGTGAATCGCTAGGCTGGAACTATGGCGATTTCGAAGTTCCCGAAGATGCCCTGAGCCATATGCGTCAGGCGATTGAACGCGGTGCCAGCTATCAAGCGGAATGGGAAGAGGCTTTGGCGGCTTACCGCACTAAATATCCTGAGGATGCGACCCTATTTGAGCGCATGCTCTCTGGCCAGCTGCCAGAAAATTGGCCAGATGCCTTGCCGACGTATTCACCCGACGACAAAGCGATCGCCACCCGTAAGACCTCTGAAGCGACTCTTAATGCGCTAGCTCCCGCGATTCCCGAGCTAATTGGTGGTTCGGCTGACCTAACCAAGTCGAACAATACCTTTATGAAGGTGTCAGGTGACTTCCAAAAAGGTGCTTACGAAAACCGCAACATTCGCTTTGGCGTTCGTGAGCACGGGATGGGGGCGATTTGCAACGGCATTGCGCTGCATAATTCTGGCCTAATTCCCTATTGCGCTACCTTCCTAGTGTTTGCTGACTATATGCGGGCGGCAATTCGGCTGTCGGCGCTATCAAGAGCTGGTGTTATCTACGTACTCACCCACGACTCGATTGGTTTAGGTGAAGATGGTCCCACCCATCAGCCGGTGGAAACCGTTGCCTCTCTCCGCGCCATACCTAACCTGACCGTGATTCGTCCAGCCGACGGCAATGAGACGTCAGGAGCATACAAGGCCGCGATCGCTAGCCGCAAAACTCCCACACTACTGGCGCTTTCACGTCAGGCATTGCCGCAGATCACCGGCTCTTCCATCGATAGTGTGGCCAAAGGAGCATACGTTATCTCCGACAGCGACGGCACGCCCGATGTGATTTTGATTGGCACGGGTAGCGAACTACAGCTGTGCATTGAAGCGGCTGAGCAGCTCACCGCCATTGGCCAGAAAGTTCGCGTCGTCTCGATGCCCTCTTGGGAACTGTTTGATGCTCAAGATGCCGCTTACCAGGAATCAGTATTTCCTAAGGCAGTCACTAAGCGCCTAGCTGTCGAGGCTGGAATTGCTATGGGCTGGTGCAAGTATGTCGGTGCTGAAGGCGACGTTATTAGCGTCGAGCGCTTTGGTGCTTCAGCTCCTGGTAAGACTGTGCTTGAGCAGTTTGGCTTCACTGTCGAAAATGTCGTGGCCAAAGCCAACGCCCTCTAGGGTAGTTTCATAGGGCAGTCAGTTGATAGTTTTACAGGCTCAGGCGAGTTCCGCTTGGGCCTGTTTGGTTGTTTGGAGAATGGTTTCGAGGGTGAGTGGTTCTGGGTTTTCCGACTGCTCTCCCGCCATCGCCAGCCACAGTAAAAATTCGATATTGCCCGCAGGCCC
>JBCCNE010000335.1:0-5728 GCA_039026015.1 Cyanobacteria bacterium P01_C01_bin.70
ACCAAGGAACTGACCCACGAAATCCCGCTGCAGTAGCGATGTCGCGACCCTTGTGAATAAAGCACTGACTATAGAGCAAAAGCTATACTAACCAGAGATTTTGGCCTCTTATAAAAATTTTCATAAAACTCCGGGCGAGGCAGCAGCGATTTAGGGCGCGTTTAGCAGCGTAGGGTTGCAGAGTGCAGAAAACTCAGAACCCAGAACTCAGAACCCAGAACCCAGAACGCACCCAGCCACCCTGCTACCCAACCAACCTGGATCGATCGCCAGCCAATCACTCAAATAGGTCGAGATCGGTCACCGCACCGCGACTACTGGTAGACACCAGCTTGGCATATTTGCCCAAAATACCGCGCGTGTAGTTGGGTCTGCGGGGACGCCAAGCGGCCCGGCGCCGTGCCAACTCCTCGTCAGCAATGTTGAGCTGCAGCAGGTTTTGGTCAGCGTCAATGGTGATCGTGTCGCCTTCCTGCACCAGAGCGATCGCGCCGCCCACCGCCGCCTCTGGCGCCACGTGGCCGACGACCATGCCATAGGTGCCGCCGGAGAAGCGGCCATCGGTGATTAGCCCCACAGCATCCCCGAGCCCGGCCCCAATAATCGCGGAGGTGGGCGCCAGCATCTCTCGCATGCCGGGGCCGCCTTTCGGCCCTTCATAGCGCACGACCACCACATCGCCGGCGTTGATTTGCTTATCTAGAATTGCGCTTAGGCATTCCTCTTCCGACTCAAAGACGCGGGCCGGGCCAGTAATGCGCCGTTTTTTGATGCCTGTTAGTTTGGCGACCGAGCCTTCTACAGCCAAGTTGCCTTTGAGGATACCGAGGTGCCCTTGGGGATACATCGGAGTGTCAAAAGGCCGAATCACGTCCTGATCGGAGCGCGGCGCGGGCGGAATGGGGGCCAGCAGTTCGGCGATCGTTTTGCCCGTAACGGTCAGGGCGTCACCGTGCAGCAGGCCCTGATGCAGCAGCATCTTCATCACTTGAGGTACGCCCCCTGCCCGGTGAAAATCCGTCACGACATAGCGTCCCGAAGGCTTCAGGTCACAAAATACGGGGACTCTACGGCGAATCTCCTCAAAGTCATCAATGGTCAGGGTAACGCCGATCGCATTGGCGATCGCCAATAGGTGCAGGACTGAGTTGGTGGAACCGCCCACCGCCATAATGACGGCGATCGCATTTTCAAACGCTTTACGAGTCAGGATTTGACGCGGCAGGATTTGCCGACGGATCGCCTCAACCAGGGCAAAGGCCGATTTCTCGGTACTGTCGGCTTTTTCCGCGTCTTCTGCCGCCATGGTGGAGGAATACATCAGACTCATCCCCATCGCCTCAAACGCCGACGACATAGTGTTAGCGGTATACATGCCGCCGCAAGACCCCGCTCCAGGACAGGAATGGCGCTCGACCGCCAGCAGCTGCTCTTCGCCAATTTTACCGGCGCTGTACTGGCCCACCGCCTCAAAGGCACTGACGACCGTTAAGTCTTCGCCGTTGTAATGCCCCGGCTTAATCGTGCCGCCATAGACGAAAATCGCGGGAATATTCAAGCGGCACATGGCAATCATGGCCCCCGGCATGTTCTTATCGCAGCCGCCGATCGCCAGCACCCCATCTAAGCTTTGGCCATTGCACACGGTTTCAATCGAGTCGGCAATCACCTCACGGGACACCAGAGAATACTTCATCCCTTCGGTGCCCATCGAAATGCCGTCGCTGATGGTGATGGTGCCAAACAGCTGCGGCATGGCACCGGCTTGTCGAATGCCGGCTTCGGCGCGCTGGGCCAGACTGCCCAGCCCCATATTGCAGGGGGTAATGGTGCTGAAGCCGTTGGCTAACCCCACAATGGGCTTAGTAAAATCATCATCGCCAAAGCCAACAGCCCGCAACATGGCTCGGTTGGGCGTGCGCTGCACGCCTTGGGTAACGACCTGACTTCTACGGTTATCTGCCATGACTACCTAAGTATTTGCCTGTAGTGAAAAAATGTCTTCTAATCCTACCGAATTCACTGATCCCAAGGGCATAGATTCAATCACTGACGAGCCATAAAAATGGCGGCTCTGCCTAGATTTTCAGCCGTCTGTTCTGTGGGTGGTCAAACAAAGTTCTATTAAGTAACGGTTTATAACTGGGCACTATAGCCAAAGGAAGCTGGCAGGCGCGATCGCCTGAGTTCAAAATTGGGACGCGAGCCTGTTGGTTAAAGCCACTATTTGCCGCCGCGCCTGCCGGGGATGATGAGCAGAGCGGACACCGTGAATTGCTAGCCAAAGTGCCGCGTCTAGTGGAAATCGCGCTAAGATTAGCCAACTCTGAATTTCCCTTTTCCCCTTTGACTATCCGGCTAGCTCCGCGGCTAACCTGGACAGCCCATCGACCCGCCCCCGTTATTGGAGATGCCTCATGAATGGGTAACTTCACCGCCAAACCCAAAGCCCAAATTTTCCTGCATTAGGGATCGACTACATGGATGCCAACGAAGTCATAGCGCGATATGCCTCTGGAGAGCGCGATTTTCGCGGGGCCGATTTGAAAGGAATCAACTTAGCCAACGAAACTCTCAGAGACATCAATTTACGGCAGGCCGCGCTGCATGGGGCTAATCTGTCGGGGTGCGATCTCAAGGGGGCCAATCTCAGGGAAGCCGCTTTGCCAAAAAGTACCCTACAGAATGCTCAGCTAGAGCTAGCGAACTTGATTGGGGCGGATTTAGCCTATGCGAATCTCAGTGGGGCCAATCTCAACGAGGCGGGCATCCGGGGCACCCACTTGGCGCATGCGGTGCTGGAAAAGGCCACCATTCAAGACGCCAATCTCAATGAAGCCGTTTTGGATAATGCCCTGCTGCGGGAAGCAAACTTGTCGAATTCGGCTCTCAACCGCTGCCACCTGATTGAAGCCGATTTGACCCTGTCAAAACTAGAGGGGGCCAGCTTTGCCAATGCCATTTTGACGGGGGCCGTGCTGACCGGGGCTAATCTATCCACGGCGCTGCTCAGCGGGGCCAACTTAGACAATGCCGATCTCGGCGGGGCGGACCTTAGCCGCGCCAAACTCCAGGGCAGCACCTTGGTAAATGCCCACCTGGTGCAGACCAACCTGCGGGGTGCCAACCTGAGCTGGAGTTCTCTGCGCGGAGCCGAACTGCGCGGAGCCACGTTTTATCGGGCTAAGCTGAGCTGGTCAAACCTCAGCGGGGCAACGCTGAATGAGGCCGTTATGATCAGCGCCACGATGGACTATGTCAATCTGCGGAATGCGGTGCTGACGGGGGCGATTCTGCCGGACGGGCGGACTCATGAATAGGGAGTTGTTTGGCAGCTTGATAGGTCGCCGTTGAGCGCGGCCCAATCCGCGCGGCCAAGTCGATGGGCCGAATCGGCAAATGCGCCACCGTTTCCTGCCGCAAATTTGCCAGGCGGTGCTGCACGTCAATCCATTCGAGATGCATTAAAGAAGCCAGACCTTTGAGAGTTGGCGTCAGGCGGCGAGACAAGCGATCGCGGGTGGTTAACCACCGATTGACACTGGCGGGCAGACGATCGCCATACCGCAGCGGCAAAGCCGGAGTCGAAAATTCCGCCGCATAGGCGGAACTTAAAAACGGCTGATAGTCTGCCGCCTGTGACGTTTGCTGCATCGCAAAGCTGAGCACCGCACCGTTCAAATACTGCCGCAGCGGCCCTGTCTCACTGGCCGGATGCTCTGGCATAAAGGGCACCTGGGTCAGCGCCGGATTAATGTTTTGCGGATCGCCCACGCTCAGGTGCGTGCCGCCAATAATCGCCACCAGCGATCGCGGCCCCGTGAGCTGATTAAACGGCCGCAGTTGCTGATCTGAGACCGAAGCAATGCCGTCACTGGTGCTGGTCACCACCAGCGTGGGCACCTTCACCGGGCGCAGTCCTTGATCGCCAAAGATCTGCCCCGCCATCGGATTCATCAGCACCAGCTGCGTGATGCGCGAATCAGCTAAGCTTTCCGGCGGCAGGTCGGCCTCCGTGGCGGCACACTGAAACCAGTCGGCGGGGGACGACGCCCCTACCTCCAGCGTGGTGCAAAAGTTGCGTAAGGCGATGGGATCAATCTTGCCCCCGGCCAACACTAAACCGGTGTAGCCCCCCAGGGAGTGGCCAACCAATGTTACCGACTGCATCGGCAGCCGTCCCCGCAGAAAAAAGGAATGCTGATTGAGATCCGCTAAGCGATTCAAAATAAAGCTGACATCGCGGGGCCGCTCGACAAACTCAGTTCCTGGCAAAATGGCTCCATCTTGCCGAACCAGCGCCTCCACGTTGCTACCAGGATGCTCTAGCGACACGACGGTAAGGCCGTGGGAGGCCAAGTGCTCTGCTAGATAGGCCAAAAAGTGGCGATCGGCACCAAACCCGTGAGACAGCACGATCAGGGGGCCAATAGTGTGTTCCGACCAGTACAAATCAATCGGAATGACGCGATCGCGCTTGTGGTCGCGAAACGACACGGTCCAACGCTCTGGCACATAGGGGCCGCGAGCGGAGGGCTCAAACTGCGCGGATAGCACCTCCTCCACACGATCATTTAGCCCTTGATGGAGCACTCGACTAAGCGCCGTTTGCTCCAGTTGGGCCAAGCCCAACTGCGACAGCAGCTGCAGCAGCGCGATGCCGTCAAGATCGAGCGTTTCGCTCGGCAGTGCCTGCAGCAGGGTAATCGCCGTAACGCCCTCGGGACGCTCCTCCGCTTCCTGCAGCGCCGCCTGAATCATGGCGGGCGTCAAGCCAGGGGCCACTTGCGATAGAGCAGTGATAAACGGCTGCCCCTTGGGAGTGCCGATCAAATCCTGCAGAAAGCGATCGCGAATGCCGGGCTCCACATTTAAATGGCGATGCAGAGTTTGACGCAGAGCCGGCGTCAGCAGCGGTCGATATCGTTCTAGCCGGGGAGAAATCTGTCCCGTTTGGGCAAAGGTTTCTAAGTCACTAACCTGCACGCTAGTGTAGGCCGGACCCAGCTTTACGGTAATGGTGCTAATCGCCAGCCCCGGGGCAGCGCTGGCCGCGATCGCTCCGCTGCTCAGCAAACCGACCCCCCAGTGCCAGAGCCGCAATCGCATAATTTTTTGAAAACCTGACAATAAGCCTTGGCGCATCAAAACTAACGAAACCCATAGAGCACAACGCCAATCGCAAGCCCAGCGCTAATCTAATGTAAAGGACGAGACCGGGGTTTGTGAGGGGGAAAAACGTCAACTTTTGTTGCCCTTGAATGAGAGCAACGCTGATCCTAAATCCCCCATCTAATTTCAGAGACCTGACGGTTACTGGCGATTAGCTTGGCCTCTAGCGTGCCCGCTTAGTCGATAGAACTACGCAGATGACACGGATCTTAATTGGGGTGATCGGTCCCGGTGAAACCGCCACCGCCGCTGATATCCGCCTGGCCTCTGCCCTGGGGAGGGCGATCGCGAACCGGCACTGGGGACTGCTCACGGGCGGTCGCGCGGTGGGCGTGATGGATGCCGCCAGCCAGGGGGCGCGGGCCGCGGGCGGTCTGGTGGTGGGCATTTTACCCGGTGAAACGGGAGCGCAAATGTCATCAGCCGTCGATATTCCCATCCTCACGGGCCTGGGTCAGGGGCGCAACGTGATCAATGTGCTGTCGAGTCGAGTTGTAATTGCCTGCGGCTATGGCCCCGGCACCCTGGCCGAAATGGCCCTGGCCATCAAGCTGGG
>JBCCNE010000336.1:0-5698 GCA_039026015.1 Cyanobacteria bacterium P01_C01_bin.70
AGGCCTGGAAAAGCGCACCAATCCCTTTTTGCGGTGGGATCAACCGGCCCTGCAAACAGCTGCCAATATCGCTGACCCGGTGAGCACCTTTGCTCGCTTGCGGGGCCTGAAAGATCGGTTTTAGCGTCTCGCTGCACATTACCCTGGCAGTTCTGCGCCTTGAAACAATAGAAGCGGTAGCCAGCTGATGCCCAAGCCGAGAAGCGCCAACAGTACCAGCATTAGAAACGATAGGCGATCGCCGAAGCTGTCGATCAAGCAGTCCACCCGCACTAAAAGCGCAGTGGCAACGAGAACAATCATGTAGGCAAATGTCCGAAAATACACGGCTGCCACCACTGCCATGGATGCTAGTACCAGTACCATGACTGAATAGCCAACGTCGGTTTTGAAGCCCTTGAGGACGAAGTTGCGCACTGGCCGCCACAGCAGCGTCAGCACACCGGCTTTAAAGACGATAAAAGCAAGCGTTGCCAACCAGTGGTATCGGTTCGCATCATTGGCGTGTAAGAGCTGCCCATAGGTGGCATACGCCAACACCAATGCCCCCCGAGATAGCCAGTGGTTTTTCGTTAGCATAGGCTACTACTCCCTCTTCCCAACGCTATCAGGACCTGACGCCAAAGTGCTGAAGCGTTACAGATTTGTCGAGATGGCCTCGACCGGACAAGTCGGAATGCACTGTTCGCAGACAATGCAGCGCGATCGTGCAAACGTCAGCTTAAAGGTATCAGGATGGAGGCTCAATGCTGCAGTCGGGCACACTCCGGTACACAATCCACAATGCACGCAAGCGTCTTCGTCGATCAGGATTTCGCGACTGGCCTGAGAAATGCCAATATCGTGCTCTTGCAGCCAAGCCATCGCGTCTTCTAGCTGGTCGATGTCACCAGACAGTTCCACCACCAATTTACCGACTTGGTTGGGGGCTACCTGAGCGCGAATAATGTTAGCGGCCACGTTGAAATCCTTCGCCAGCCGGTAGGTGATGGGCTGATGCACCGAGCGCTTGGGAAACGTGAGGGTAACCCGCTTTTTCATGACGAAGCCCTTGAGATGTCCGTTATCTTAAAGATAGAAAGTTTGAAATAACTTTGAAACAACATAATCAAATCGACTTTTTAATGGATCAGACTCCCGATTCTCATCAGTCAACCACTTCGGCAACGACGCCTAGTCTGGCCACCAGGGCCCGTAACTTAGTAATTGTCAGCTTGGCCGTTGCACTCGCAGTATTAGTGGTGATAGGGGTGCGTACTCAAACGCCTGCCGCCTCACTCGAAACCCTCGCGGCTGAGGCCATCCCCCTAGAAATTGCCCTCACGAATGAAAAGCCTTCACTGATGGAGTTTTATGCCAACTGGTGTACGTCCTGTCAGGCCATGGCGGGTGATATGGCTGATCTACGAGCAACCTATGGGGATAGCGTTAATTTTGTCATGCTAAACGTTGACAACAACAAGTGGCTGCCAGAAATGCTGCATTATCGCGTTGACGGCATTCCCCATTTTGTCTATCTGGACCCGCAGGGAGAACCCGTCACGTCGGCCATCGGTGAGCAACCTAAAGTCGTGCTGGCGAGCAACTTAGAAGCGTTGATTGGCGATGAATCGCTGCCCTATCAGCGAGGTGTAGGACAGATCTCTGAGCTAGAATCACCGGCGGCCCGTGATCTGGTTTTGCAGAAAAGCGATCGCAGGGACAATCCCCGCAGTCATGGAGCCCAAGCTGCCAACTGACGTTGTCCCCTTCGACCAATCGTAATTACAGCAAAACCGCTTCAAGGGCGGCGATCGCCGTTTCCAAATCATCGTTAACGACTTGGATGTCAAATTCGCTGGCGGCTGCCAACTCAACGCGAGCCCGGGCCAGCCGCCGGGCAATCGCTATATCGTCGTCCTGGCCGCGATTGCGAATCCGCCGCTCCAGCTCGGTTTCGGAAGGAGGGGCGATGAACACCTTGAGCGCATCAGCAAACGACTGCGCCACCTGGCGGGCTCCTTCTAGCTCAATTTCCAAAATAACTTGATTACCACGTTCAATTTGGACTTCCACAGGCTGGCGCGGAGTGCCATAGTAATTTCCAGCAAATTCTGCCCATTCCAAAAGACTTCCTTGGGCAATCATTGCTTCAAATTTTTCGCGATTGACAAAATAATAATCCTTACCATTTTCTTCCCCGTCGCGGGGGCCTCGGGTCGTGGCCGAGGTTGACAGGTACAAATGTGGATGCCGCTGCCGTAAATGATGGAGCAGTGTCCCTTTGCCAACGCCACTTGGTCCAGTCAGTACAACTAGTCGGCCAAGTGCAGTCTGTGGAGAGTTCAATACGCCCGTTGGAGTCGCATCGTCAGGTGAGCCTTGAGAACACATGGAGGCATCAGGAAATAAGGTATGAGTCATGAGATTAGAGGTGACGACACGACAAAGGAACGTAAGCGCAGCAGAAGACTAAAAGCAGCCAATACTCCAATAAACTGCTAAGCGGACTCAGCTTCAAAGCGTTTAGTTAAGACAAAACCACAATGACGGCGAGTTGAGTGAATATACCATTGTTGCCCGTAAACAATAAAACTGAGCCCTTGGCTAGTGCATTCGTACCTGACATTCATCCCCTTTTTCTTGAAAGCCCTGCAAGCTTTAATTCTCCAACTCTGGAGGGCTTTGACCCCAGTCTTCACCAAATTGAAAGTGCAGGAAGGTCAAAGCAGGCCCTGCAAGCTCAACTGCAAGAGCTGGAACTTGTTTGCTACAGGATAGCAGGCATCTCAGGTATTAGAGCAGGCAATCTGGCTGGGGATGAAACAAGGCCGTCGTCACATATTGTTCGGCCGAGGCATTGCCGGAAGTCCCGGCCAGTGCTCAGTTTTGTCATTTTGCGATGGCGAGGAGGCATTGCAATCGCCTGTTGACAGGGCGGAGGAGCCCGACTCCATCCACTGCCAAAATGGCTGTTCTTTAATTAGCTGACGAGTCATCGGATTCGGCTGCTCCGCAGCTTAATTTGTCAGTAATTTTTTCCTGAATCAGGGCTCAAGAATTGGGAGTTTAAACTAGAGTTCAATTATTCATGTTGCTGTGGTCACTGCCGTCTCTGTGCTGCCGATTAATTCCCAAGTTCTGCCTGGTCACAATCAGGAAACCTATCAGCGGCTGCAAGTGGCAGTTTTGTCGATACCGCCGCATCAAATTTGGTTGGCCACCTGTGATGATTTGCCGCTGCAGCGTCAGCTAGCGGCCACCTTGGAAGATAGCTTACAAAATCAGAGCGCGATCGCTGCCGCTCAATTTTTGCTCGACGTGCAGCAACCTAACGTGGCTCGCCAGCTCAGCGGATGGGCCAGAAGCTGGTCATCAAAACAGTTGACGCTGCTGCAAATTTTGGGCATTGAGCAGTTGACTTACTGCAGCTCAGATACGCAATATCAATTTTTACGATCGCTGCACCAGCTTTGGCCTCTCTGGCAGCAGCTGGATGTGAGTTTACTGCTGTGGGTACCGCGTCCGTGGCTAAAGCAAATTCGGCGCGAGGTGCCGCAGCTAGCCCAATCTGTTTTTGAATTTATGGGCGAGCCCACGCCAATTTCAGCAATCGCGCAGCAGCCAACTTATCAGGCGGCATTTTCGCCCATGCGACGGTGGCAGTTTTTGGACAAAGCTTCTGCAGAAGCCTTCACGGCTGCCCGACAAACTGACGTCAGCCCGACAGTGGCGCCCCCCCCTTCAAAAACCGTGCCAGCAGCACCAGCAGAAGATAGCTCTGCTGCGTCAGATGAAAGACCAGACTCAAAAGCGCCGCCCTTTTCAGCCGCCCTTTGGCATCAATTAGAGGCCGACCTTAGCGAATTTGAAATCACCGAAGCGACTGAGATGGCGTCACCCGCTCAGTCTGAGAACGTCATTGACTTGGACGAGTCTCTGCCTACCGTCGATGAGCCACCGGTGGAGTCGTCCACTACGGCAGCGGCGGTCAGAGCCAATGAGTTATCACCGGGCGAAACCGTTGGGACAGACAGTGGGGTATCACAGAGGCCGGATGAACTGCCGTCGGAGTGGGCGATCGCCTTTGACCTGCGCGATCGCATTCAAACCGGAGACCAAAGCCCTACCACGCTGGCAGCGGCGATTCAGACCTACGAACAGCTACAGCCCCGCCAAACTTCCATTCCTCAGCGCACTGAGGTGCTTAATGATTTGGGCAGTCTCTATTGGCTTTGGGCGCAGCAGGCGCAATCGACGACCGACTATTTTCAGCGTCTGCTTCAAAGTAGTGAAATCTACGAAGCCGCCCTCTCTCCCCTTAGCGCCTCCACCGACGCAGGTGTGCTACATCGCCTCAACAGTAATCTCGGCAGTGTGTATAGCCTGCTATCCGCTTATCGCGAGCCGCCACAGTACCTTCGTAAAGCGGTGCGAGCCTTTCACCGGGCGCTGCAGTATGCCCCGGTCGAAATCTTGCCCAATGAGTATGCCACCTTGCAAACTCATCTAGGCACCGCCTACTGGAGTCTTGCTCAGCACACTCAGGAGCCCAACCAACTGCATCGAGCAATCGCAGCTTATCAGGAAGCTTTACACCAGTCTCATCCCCAAGACAATCCACAAGCCTATGCCCAGTTGCAAAATAATTTAGGCATTGCCTTGTGGAGCCTGTCGCGCCATGAACGTCCTGCCTTTTTGCTCAAGCAGGCCATTGGGGCTTATCGCACCGCCTTAGCGTATCGCACCCTAGAAACGGACCCTGCAGCCCATGCCGCCACCCAAAATAACTTGGGTACAGCCTACTGGGATCTGGGCGGACACTGCGAAGCGCCATTAACCCTCCAACAGCAAGCATGGCAACAAAGCATCGCCGCTTATGAAGCTGCGGCTACCGCTGTCGACGGGATTGCCCCCGAAACCCTAGGGTTTGATATCTGGGCCACTCACCACAGCGTCGGGGTGGTGTATGACCAACTGGCAATCGCCTTGGCACCTGATACCACCGTCCAAGAACCGCTATTAACTCAAGCCACGCTTCACTACGTCAAGGCTTTAGAGGGCTGGCAGGCCACCGAAGCCATGACAATAGACACCGCTTTTCAAGCATTGGTGAGAAACCTGCAGCTACAGGCAAGGTATCTCGGCATCGAAGCGCAGCAGCGATCGCTCAGCCAAATCCCCGCTACCTGGCTTCCTGATATCTGGCGCCAGCTCTAATTAGTGAAGAGACGAACCATATCGAGCGATTCAACTGCATCCTCCGGCAGCGGGGTCGCGCTTAGTCCGTAAAACTTTGTCCTTCTCAAAAAAGCCTGAGAATCACATTGGGGCGATTTGGTATTCCATCCACCATTACAACGCATCCTTGTATTTGAGATTGGCAAGCGATAATCAGGATGGAAGTGACTCTGGACGCATCCTCAAGCTGAAGTCGAGCTTGCGACGTAGAATCAAGAGCCTTCCTACACTTGCTAATCCCCATAGCAGCAGGGAGCTGGACAGTATGACAGGTGCTCGCCGGCTAAGCAACCACCCAGGATTTACAAGGATAGCGCTGTGGACGAGTGCCAGCCTTAGGGCCACGCTGAGAAATAAGCCACCCATCTAGGCTGGATTTATCGTAATGGCCCACTTGGGCAGTTCGGCCGATGGGTGCCAATCGACTCGAAAGGATGCCAGTGCCTGAGCATCGACTTTGATGCCCTTTTCATAAATG
>JBCCNE010000337.1:0-5665 GCA_039026015.1 Cyanobacteria bacterium P01_C01_bin.70
ACGAAAAAGGGACTGGGGGCGATTTTGTCCAATGTTTTCCAGTTGGCTCCCATGCCGCATTTGTGAGAGCAACGCTTTACAGTGGAAAAAATGCTGAGTTCAAAAGTTGCCGATGTTATCTCCCACCGCCACCGATCTGGAAAACATCTTTCAAGTAGCCAATGTGTTTGTGCTGCCATTTTGGGTCGCCATGGTGTTGTTGCCCAATTGGTCAGTGACGCAGCGTGTAATGCAGTCATACATTCCGTTTGCGGCGCTAGCGAGCCTGTATGGGTATCTCTTTGTGACGCTTGATAGCAGCATTTTGCAGGCATTTGCCGATCCGCAGCTGATGCTGACAGACTTGGCAGGCCTGTTTGTGAATGATCAGGTGATGGCATTGGGCTGGGCACATTTCCTGGTAATGGATTTGTTTGTTGGCCGCTGGATTTATCTGCAAGGTCAGGAAAACAAGATTTTCACTCGCCATTCCCTCGCGCTCTGTTTATTTGCCGGACCGTTGGGGTTGCTAGTTCACTTTTTCACGGCTGCCATTACTCAGCGCTTGGCGGGGGCTGCTGCCGATAGCACAACTACCGATCCGTCTGCGGTATAAAGTCTGATTGACAGGCGCTCCAAGACAAGAGTTAATAAAGCTCATTTAGAGTGTTTTAGCTGAATTACTTGTCCAAAACCTAGAACTGAAAAATTCAGTGCGGTTTCTCAAGCTTGGGGTTGACCTATGGTGTCCTTGATGGGAGTTCGTTGGCGGCGGTGGGGCCGGGCCTTGGCGCGGCGAAAGTGGCGATCGCTGCTGCGTTTTGGCACACTACTGAGTCTGTGCTTGGCCTTTGTCGTGGCCTGTACCAGTGGTCCCACTACGGCACCGGAGGCCACCGGTGAGACAGCGGCTGCTGGCGGTAGCGATCGCATTGCGATCGGCACTACTCTGACAGCGCGGACCTTAGATCCCGCCGACGCCTATGAAATCTTTCCCGGCATTTTGCTGCATAACCTTGGCGATCAGCTCTATGCCTATGAACCAGGGACAACGGACCTGATTCCCCAACTGGCGGCGGCAATGCCCACCATCAGTGAAGACGGCCTGACCTACGTGATTCCTTTACGAGAAGATGTCGTTTTTCACGACGGCTCTCCCTTCAACGCGGAGGCCATGGCTTTTTCCTTGAATCGGTTTATGGAAAATGCTGGACGCCCGGCGTTTTTGCTGGCCGATCGCATTGAGTCAGTAGAGGCAACTGGCGACTACGAGCTTACCGTGAAGCTGAATTCGCCCTTTGCCGCATTTACGGCGCTGATGACTTTTTGGGGCGTCACCCCGGTGCCCCCCGACGCTTACGAAATTGCTGAGGGTAGCTTCGTGCCGGATAGCTTTATCGGCACTGGCCCTTACAAGCTTGCGGCTTTTAACAGCGATTCCGTCAGCCTCGATGTGAATGAAGACTACTGGGGTGAAAAACCCGCAAACGGCGGCATTGATATTCAAATCTTTAGTAGCCCGGCCAACCTTTACAACACGTTTAAGACCCAGGGGATAGATGTGGCCTACCAAACCCTTGACCCTGAACAGATTGCTGACCTTGAACGCGAAGCCGATGCCGGCGGCTGGCAGGTGATTGAAGCCGGTACGACTGTCATCAACTATATGAGCCTCAATCAAAAGATTGAGCCGCTGAACGATGTGCGCGTGCGGCAGGCGATCGCCGCCATGATTGACCGCAACCTCGTCAATGAGCGGGTCTTTCAAGGCCAAGCAGAACCGCTTTACAGCTTGATTCCTACTAGCTTTGAAGTCTATGAGCCAGTGCTGCAAGAGGCATACGGCGATGGTGATTTTGCTCTGGCTGAGCTGCTGCTGCGCGACGCCGGGTTTTCAGAAGACAATCCGTTGAATTTTGAAATCTGGTATCCTTCGGCTTCTACTACTCGCAGCGTTGTGGCCAATACGCTGAAGGAGTCTTTTGAAACGAGTTTGCCAGGGCTAGTGACGGTGACTGTGCAAACGGCCGAGAGCGCGACTCTGTGGGGCAACGTCGATAAAGGCGTCTATCCCTCGGTGCTGGCAATTTGGTATCCCGACTACTACGACGTCGATACGTTTGTGCAGCCGTTTTTGAGCTGCGAAGAAGGCTCAGCCGAAACTCTGTGTGAGCAAGGCGCTAGCCAGGGCAACGGCTCCTTTTACTACAGCGAGAAGGCCAATGAACTGGTGACGGCCCAACAGGCAGAGCAAGATCCAGAAGCGCGTAAGCAGGTAATCAAAGACTTGCAGTCCCTGTTGCAAGAAGATGTTCCCTACATTCCGCTCTGGCAAAATAAGGACTATGTGTTTGCTCACGATGGCGTTGATGGCGTGGAAATTCAGCCGACTCAGCAGTTTTTGATGTGGCAAATTAATAAGAGCAGCGATGCGTCTAGCTAACACTATTCCGCATCCAGCATCTTGGCGGCCAATTAATTGGGCTCTGATGATGCTCAAACTTACTGGGGCAAGCGTTGAGCGGAGTCAAAATTCAATCTATAGACCTCTGGCGTGAATCCTGATCGCTCCCTGAATCTCACAATTTTGAGGGGCTTTCAAGCCTCTGTTGAAATTTTTAGTGCCTGAAAGCGCAATTTTCTTCAATTTTGGAACGACAGAGGGCTCACTTAACCTGCCAAAGCGGTTTTATGAATGGTGCTTCTGCCAGTTCCTAGCGCGGGCAAAAAAGGCTGGTTAGCCTGCAAGCCCACATGTCAGTTAGCCCTGTCTGGTCTGTTGAGGTATGCTTATTTCCCTAAGAACGGGGACTTCATCTTCATTTTAGAGCCTCATTAGTGGTAAGACTGCTGTGCTGTAGAGTCGCTGTATTGAGAACTATTCCCATTAGTGTCATAATTAAGCAACGCTTTACAAGCATGTGCAGATGGCCAAGATATTGAAGGGTTCAGAAGTTGCCGAAATCATGGCTGAGTGCCGTGCTGAGGGCAAACTATCAGAATATTGCGAAGGTTCTGAAGGCTTTGTTCAAGCGCCGCTGATACTTGCACGAGGTTATGGGCGAGGTATAAAGCTACGTCCGGGGTTAATGCTGGACATTTGGGATTTCGAAAAACGCCAGGTACACCAGTACAGAGTTCGTCAGCATTCACAATTCATGCCACTAACCTTTAGCTACTATTTGTCAGGTGGCTGCCGAGTTGACAATGATGGCCTCAAGGCAACCCAAGAGGAAGTGGCGGGTAAAAGCTATCTTTACTGCGTGCCTAAAACCGCTGAGATTGAAGAGTATCCATCAGGGCAACGTATCTGTCGGGTGCGGATTCAAGTCTCGCCAGAGCTGATCCAGCAGTTTAGCGATCGCATCCACGAGTTACCGACTGATTTAAGAACCGCCATAGAACATCCTGGGCAAGCTTTACTTTACTACCCAAGTCGCATCACGCCTGCCCAGCAGCATATTCTCCGGCAAATTTTGGAATGGCCCTATCAGGGGCTGGCTCGTCAGTTTTATCTGGAGGGCAAGGCGCTAGAGCTGCTGGCACTCCAGTTTAGCCAAGTCGTTATTGGGCAACCAGATACACTCCACCCCCTCAAAGCTCGGGATGTAGATCGAATCTATGAAGCCCGAGACATTCTTATCCACAATTTGACCTCTCCGCCGTCTCTATCAGAATTATCGCAGCGGGTACATTTGAACGAGAGTAAGCTGAGCCAGGGCTTTAAGCAGATTTTTAACACTACTGTTTTTGGTTATCTCTATGAGCACCGCATGGAGCAGGCCCGCCAGATATTGCAGACAGGCCACCTAAATGTTCAAGAGACTGCACGCCGTGTGGGTTACACCAGCCGCAGTTCTTTTGTCGCCGCTTTTAAGAAGAAGTTTAAGATTGCTCCTAGCCATTATCTGAAAGCAATGGGCTGACAGATTGTGGTTTTCCTAAACTGGCATTGGCAAGCATTGATTGGGGACGTTGGCGGCATTTTCTTGCCCCATAAAATCCTGCTTTTTGCCTGGGGATAGAGGCTTTAGGATGATTTTGCATCTCATTAGCTGCAGAAATACTATGTGTGGATTCTTTTCCCCTTTCATGTAAAGTCAGCTGATATAAATCCTGCAAAGACACGCGAGTCGGATTATTCCTAAACGATTTTAGACTGCTTGCTTTTTAAGTGACTAACTGGAATTGGATATAGCCTGTATTTTTGCCGTATTTTATTCCTTGCTGAAGGTTGATCACGCTTTGATAAGCCAACTTGAATAGGCCAATTTGTGGTTCGATCGCGAAAAAATTGCTTTGGAAGACGAAACACTATCTCTCGAAGACGCTATCGGCTTGAAGCGCATAGGTCAGCCTATGTAGTATCTAAAACAATTCTTAATTAATGGCTGTTTCTGAAGTTGGCTTCCTCGTATTCAGGTGCTTGTTGCCGCTGAATGTCGTTTCAACGATCCGATTTCTAAGCAGCGTTTACGTGTGAGGAACTATGAAAGCCCCATTTAAGTTAGTTGGCCAAGGTGTATTGGCCAGCGCAATTTTGCTGAGCACAGTTCAGCCGGTTTTAGCAGAGGTCTCGGAAGCTCTGCAGAGCCCAGAGCGCTCAGATGCAGAGACGATGGATATGACTGCGGATAGTTGGCCGGTGCAGTCATCGGCATCGGCTATGCCCTTCTCAGAGGGCAAGATAAGCAGCAGTGCAAATGATTTAGAAGGTTTGCCGAGAGCCCAGGCTGAAGCAGTCGTTATTACGGATGTTCAAATTAGTGAAACGCCAGAGGGATTGAGCATCATTCTGGTATCTGATCAACCTTTGTCAGCTAGCGCTCCACAGGTTTCTGGCAACGCTCTGATCACCGAAATTCCTAATGCGACCCTGGAATTGGATGACGCTGCGACGGCTGAGCAGTTTGACCCAGCAGAGGGGATTGCCTTGGTGCAAGTGTCAAACCTGCCCGATGGTAGCGTGCAGGTTGCCATTACGGGTAGCGATGCTCCTCCGGAAGCTCAGGTCAGTGCTGATGCTGGTGGTTTGACCTTTAGCGTCGTGCCCGGCGTTGGCATTGCTCAAACCGATGAGGCTTCAGACGCGATTCAAGTCGTGGTGACTGCCACTCGGACGGAAGAAGAAGTGATTGATTTGCCGCGATCGGTGACGGTGATTGAGCGGGAGGAGATTGAGCAGCAGCTAGAGTTGACCAATAACCTACCCGACATCTTGGGAAAATTAGTGCCGGGTTTATCGCCGCCGCCGTTACAGGCCACGACTCGAGGATTTACTCTGCGCGGTCGTGATGCTCTGATCTTGATTGACGGTGTTCCTCAGGGGGGCAACAGCAGCACCCAGCGGGCTCTGAATGGCATCGCCCCTGAATTCATTGAACGAATTGAGGTGGTGCCAGGGGCGAGTGCTATTTTTGGCGATGGCGCTACAGGCGGCATCATCAACATCATTACCCGCGTCCCGGTTGAGGAAGGTGCAATATATGACCTGAGTGTGGGTACCCGGGTTGGCGTTACCTCAATTGAAGGCGATAGTTTCAGTTACAACTTTCGGGTTGGCGCCGCCGGGGCAGACGGCCCAGTCGATGGTCGGTTTTCCTTTACCTACGATGTTGACAATGCTCGGTTTGATGCGGATGGCGATCGCATTCCGCCTACAGGGGCAGGTGAAAATGATGAGTTA
>JBCCNE010000338.1:0-5648 GCA_039026015.1 Cyanobacteria bacterium P01_C01_bin.70
TATGGGAAATTTTTTAGGAAGCCAGCGGCTTTCTAGCGTCCCCTGAGAAGCTGCTTGACTGTTTCCACCATTTCGTTAGGGCGAAAGGGTTTGGCGATGTAAGCGTCGGCCCCTTGTTTCATACCCCAGTAGCGATCGAATTCTTCGCCCTTAGAAGAACAAATCACCACCGGCACGTCCTTTGTCTTCGGGTTAGTTTTGATCCAGCGGGTAAGTTCATAGCCGTTCATATTCGGCATCACGATGTCTAAAACCACCAAATCTGGCGGATGGGACTCGATTTTCTGCTGTGCCTCAGCGCCGTCTTTAGCTTCCAAAATGGTCATTCCAGCATTCACCAGCAAACCGGCGATCATCTCGCGCAGGGCTGAACTGTCATCTACAATCAAGACTGTGCTCATGCTGTTGAACTTGCTCCGGGCACTCGTTCTCAGTGTATTATGGCTAATCCCTCTCGTTCAAGAACAACCGAGCGGAGGATTCACGGGCTAGCTAAGCATAACTTTACGCTTCGAGACAGTCCAGTACGAGCTTGGGGGTGAGCTTGTTTTTGAACCAGACGACCTTAGCCGGAAGGTCGGTAGTTTTGACCCCGGCCTTTTCTAGATTGAGCCGTTCTGAAACCGCCAAAATCAGGTTGTTGGCTGCCGCCTTACGCACTTGAGCAAACTTGTTGCGCAGGTATTCGGGTCGCCAGTAGCCAACAATTTCTAGCAGATAGGTGCGACCATCGGGATGCACTAGCCGAAAGTCAGGAATCATAACGCTGCCGGGAATCGGTATTAAATCAACTTCGCGCTCCAGCTGCCAGGGCGTTTTGGCCGTCGGCCAGCGGTTGGCAAAGGATTCTTCAAGCATGCTGTCGTAGGGCTTACCGGGAGGATAGTGGGAAACCAGTCCACTGTCGGATTCCAGCGTAAAGCGGCGTTCTTTAAGCTGCTGAGTATAGCGATCGCGCATCACTAGCGTCGCGGTTAGATGCCATTTCGTAACGTGCAAAATGGCGGGAATTAGCTTGGCCATATCCAGTCCGTAGCGAGTGCTGGGCTTAAACAGACTCGTCGGCCCGTCAATTTCAACTGTGAAGCCTTGGTCGGCATCGCCCTCGATATAGGTCATCAGGCGAAACAGCTTGAGATAGCGGAACAGTAGCTTATATTCACCGGGATCGTTGCGATAGGCCTGGAGTTTGACCTGCGTAGCCTTGTAAAAAATGCCCTGTACTTGCGACAAATTGTAGCGATGCAGCAGGGCGACTGGCGCGGGCGCTTCAAAGGTTGTTAGCAGGTGATTCTCCTTGAGGTCAGCATAGAGGCCCTGACGCACATCGGCAGGCGTCACGTCACGCTCTAGTTCTTGACTGAGGACATCGGCCAGCGTCTGCACATGCCGCTGGGTGTTGGCTGGACTAGGAATTGAGCCGCTCGCGAGGGCAAAAGCCCGCTCGCGCAACATCGGCGGGTCTAATGGGCTGACAGGCTCAAAGGTGCTGAAACTGGAGCGCAAAATATGCGCTAGTCCCCGCTTGATGCGGTAGTCGGTGTCTTCGCCTTCGAGCACTTGGAGCTGCTGATTAAGCTGTCCCTGAGTCTGTCCTTGATGAGTTTGGAATAACTCGATCAGGTCAGTAGCAATCGCCTCCATATCCTCATTGATGGGCAGACGCTTGGGCTGAATCGCCTCACCCCAATAGCGATGAATCAGTAGATCTGACGGTAACGTAGGGTGCCTCCTAGATTGGCCACATAAGCTGCCATGTAACAGCGAGCAATTCGCCTTTTACACTATGATTCTGACCCAATTTGCTAGATGTGGATTCACCATGCCTCAGGTTACCTTTGCAGAATTTGCGGAACAGGTGCGTATGGGCATCGCCCTCGCCAGTTTTCCGACGGATACGGTACCGGCGTTGGCAGCGCGACCCGATCAGGGCGATCGCATCTATGCCCTTAAAGAGCGCTCCACCGAGAAGCCTCTAATTCTCATGGGAGCCAGCTTAGATGACCTGCTGCCCTATGTCACCGGCACCGCTGAAGAAATTGTGCTTTGGCAGCAGATGGCTGCTCGCTACTGGCCCGGTGCCCTCACCCTGGTACTGCCCGCTAGCGATCGTCTGCCCTCGTCAATGAATCCACAACAGACAGGTACTCTCGGCATTCGCGTGCCCAATCATCCCTTAGCGCGCCATGTGCTGGCTCACACCGGCCCCCTGGCCACCACCAGCGTCAACCGCTCCGGTCAACCGGCGCTGGAAAATTCAAAGGATATCGCCGCCCAGTTTCCCGACCTGCTGTTGCTTTCGGACGGAGCCATTACTGCTCTGAAAATGCAGCTCGGCGACTTTTCTCTCATCGCTTCCGGCATTCCCTCCACGGTGATTCGCTGGCACGGAGAGAGCTGGGAGATTCTACGACAGGGCTCGGTGAAGGTGGATGGGTGATGCGTGGATGGATAACTGGTTAGCGAGATAAATGGGATAAGGGCAGTCGGTGCAGTCGGTAGGCCAATGAAGTTGTTGACTATTGGCTTTTCCGAACTCTGCATTCCGCATTGTCCAGACGCGACATATTACGCTCCTGAAGATGCCTGAATAGCCCTGCAGTCTGAATGCTTTACTCTGAACCCGGGCCGCTCCCTTTTGTGAGGCAACTTTGCAACTTTCCCGATTTCTCAGGACAAGCATTAGGCTTGAGAGGCTCAGTTGACAGGATGTGGAGCATGGCGAGTTGGAATCAAGCTGAGGGCGCGAGTGCTGGTGAGCAGCAGCTGCGAATAGCTTATGGACGCGCTTTGGAGATGGCGAGCTTTAAGGGCGGCTTTTTGATGCGGACGGCTCATGAGCTGCGATCGCCCCTCAACAAAATTATCAGCCTGCAGCAGATGATTCTCGAAGGGTTGTGCGACGACATTGAGGAGGAGCGGCAGTTTGTCGCCGATGCCTACGCTGCCTCTCTGAAGATGCTGGAATACCTGGATTTGATGATCCGCGTCTCAAAGATTGAAATGGGTCGCTTAGAACCGCAGCTACAGCCGGTTTCGCTAGCAGAAGTGTTCACTCAAGTTAAAGATCTGACGCAAATGCAGGTGGCTGATCGCAATCTGCGGCTTACGGTTGAGCTGCCTAAGCCTGACATCAAAATTCAGACTGATTCGGCTTGGCTGCGCAACCTGCTAACACTGTTAATCGAGATGGCAGTAGACGGGAGCGATCGCGGCAATCTTCACCTCCGTTTAGCTGTCCCTGTCAATGACGACATGTCTATTATCTGGCTCGAAGATGATCGTCCGACCCCGGCTTGGCAGGAAGCGGCTCAGGGCCCCTCCCTTCAAGAATTTGATCTCAACGATACCCTTTCCACCAGCCTGCGCATGAGCCTCGCGGAGGCGATGACGATGGCCATGGGGGGGCGCTTATCCTTATTAAGCTTAACCACCGAAAAAGTCCCAACGCGGCTACAAATTGCCTTGCCGAATGTAGGGTAGGGATCTGTAGGGATATCAAGTCCCCTCTATGGCAGTAAATGGGTAGACGGATAAATTAGTTGCGAGGTGGATGGGTGTGTTGGCAGAGCCTGCTCGAAGGGCTTGGATGGATCGGCGGATAGAAATGAATAGTTGGGAAGTGATCTGCGCGTACTCCCTAAGCAACTGCGATGCCGCATCAGGATCAAGAAAAATCCTATCGCGCCTCTGCCGCCACCGATAAGAATCACCTTGCCGCAGTTAAAATCAGCAGCGAAATTTCTTTACAACCTTCTAAGAACGATCAAGCGATCGTTTCGTTTATACTATGCAGAGATCTGGATCTATTTTCCAGGACATCTACCTCACAACGTGCATGATCCCCAAATAAAGGCTTTCGGTGATTGTGCTTAAACCTTCGACAAATACTTCTTTAGTCTACAGTTTCAAACAGACTCCGCTGGTAGCCGCATAAAGTCCCTAAATATCCTTGAAGATGGACACGGCTCCTATACACACCTGCCGGGCAAGCTATCCTCTCGGCCTAATGATTACGGGCACTCTCCGTCCAGCGTTGGTTCAGATCACGCCCAATCGGAGTGCTTCCCACGCGAGACAAGCTTTTACTGCGAACTCCGATTCGCCTGCCTTTTCTTCTCTACAGGTGACTCAATCGTGCACTACCCAACGGATTGAGTATCCTCATAACGTCCCTTTTGGGTGAGCCACAGAATAATCACCACAACTCCAGTGAGCCTCGACGGCTGTGATTTTTAGATATCACCATCCGCAGCTTAGTGAAATCAGAAGAGGCTGTTATACCCCTTGTGTAACGCTGCTTTCCTATCTTCTGACCGGCACCTTCTGCCGTTTGCCCTATCGCCGTCGTCACGAGTTTTCAGGATAGGCTCCGACAAGTTTTTGCTCTCAGTCTCCAGTCTGCGAGCCTGATCGAGCTAGCAATCGCGAGTTAGCGGCTTTGGTGTGCCGTCGTCTCATCCCTAAATGTCGACTGAACAGCGCTGTTGCAATGGCCTGCGCAATTTTGAGGGTACTGCCAACTATGACGTATTGACAGCACCTTAAATCACACTATGACGCTTGATAACACTTTGACCCAAGCCGTGCTTAATCTGAGCCAACGGCCCAGTTTCGACACGGTCCGACTGTCAGGTATCCACTTAAACGCCTGCAGCTGTTTGGCTTGTTGCTCCACTGATCAAGCTAACTTCTCATCTGATGGGTCGGTTGCAGAATCAAACTTTAATGCAATCGGGCTCCGCTGGGCTCAACCCGCAGGCAAAGGCAGCCCGATCACGATTACCTACAGCTATTCCAACCTGTTTGACGGCGGCATCAAAGGCGACATCACTGCCAATCAAATGAAAGCAGCGATCGAAGAAGCCTTCGCATTGTGGGCACAGTCCGCTCCCGTCACATTTGTTGAAATCGAAGACACAGGTCCCAAGTCGAGAAGCAATCCTGATGGTGCCGATATTCGCATTGGCCACCAAAATTTAGGCGGTGTCGGTGGTACCCTCGGTCGCGCTAGTCTGACGACGGCCCCTGGCGAACTGGCGACAACCGTAGTGTTCGATAATCGCGACACTTGGGGCACTAATCAATCAGGAGCTCAGATTGATTTTCTCGAAGTTGCTGTGCATGAGATTGGCCATGCCTTGGGCCTAGACCATGAATCAGGCGTGTCGGCCGTTATGAACCCCACTATCAAAGGTCGCTACTCGGGTCTCGGATCAGCTTTTCTCCTGCCCGACGACATCAATGGGATTCAATCTCTCTACGGCAAGGGAGAAGGTTCAGTTAAGCCACTATCGGGCAGCTCATCTCCCTCGCAGCCTCCTGAAGTTCCTGCTCCAACCCCGACGCCGGAGCCGATCCCTGACCCGGAGCCCACGCCCACGCCCACGCCGGAGCCGAATCCGGCACCTACGCCGGACCCCATGCCCATGCCAGAGCCTCCTGGAAACTCTTCCGCAGCGTTCACTGGCGATACTGATCGCTTTGACCAGCAATTGCTCACGCTAGTCAATGGGGAGCGGCAGCAACGCGGCTTAAACCCACTGACGCTGAATAACCAGCTAGACCAAGTGGCCGATCAACATTCCAAAAACATGGCGGAGCAAGATTTTTTTGGTCAAAGGGGACCCACTGGCGTCTCGGCTAGA
>JBCCNE010000339.1:0-5641 GCA_039026015.1 Cyanobacteria bacterium P01_C01_bin.70
ACAGGAGCCATGCTGACCCTTTATCACGTCAAACCTACCTTTCAAAAATATCTGCGACCGCTGGTGTGCCAACTAGCCCATTGGGGCGTGACGCCTAACCAAATTACGGTGTTGGCGATCGCCCTCTCTGGCGGCGGCGGGCTTGCGATCGCCCTCTACCCTGCCGCCAGCTGGCCGTTACTGACGTTGGCCCCTGTGCTCTTTGTCCGCATGATGCTAAATGCCCTAGACGGTATGCTGGCCCGGGAATATCGCCTGACCTCACCCTTGGGCTGCCTGCTGAACGAATTAGGAGACGTGATCGCCGATGCAGTCCTGTATCTGCCGCTGGCACTCGTTCCTGGGGTGGCGGCTGGGTGGATTGTGGCGCTTGTAGTGCTGGCGCTATTGACAGAATTCGTTGGGGTGCTGGGCCTTGCAATCGCCCATCGCCGCTGCTACTGCGGCCCGTTTGGCAAAAGCGATCGCGCCTTGGTCTTTGGCGGTGTCGGGTTGGCACTAGGGCTGGGCTTACCGCTCGGCCCCTGGCAGGTCGGCGTTTGGCTGGGACTGTTAATGCTGGCGCTGCTGACGCTGTGGAATCGTAGCCGCACCGCCCTGCGGGAGGTGGCATGATGTCGCTCACGCTACCCATACCCGTTTTGTGGACCCTAGCGGGCGTATACGCAGTACTGGGTGGCGCTTCCACTTTGGCCGCCAGTCTGGCCCTGGCACAGCGGCAGCATGATCACAGCGAACTGCTGGCCCGCCTGCGCTCCTGGTGGATAATCATCACCCTCTTTGGCCTATCGCTGGTGCTGCACCAGGCCAGCACCATCCTATTTTTGGCGCTGCTAAGCTTTGTGGCCCTGCGAGAATACGTTTCCCTGATTCCCACTCGATTAAGCGATCGCCGAGTGATCATCTGGGCCTACAGTGCCATTGGCCTGCAGTACCTCTGGGTTTACCTCGGCTGGTACGGCATGTTTCTCGTCTTTATTCCGGTTTACGGATTTTTCTTTTTGCCCATGCGTATGGTGCTGATTGGCGAGACAACTGGCTTTCTCAACGCGATTAGCACTATCCATTGGGGAGTGATGCTGACGGTATATGCCCTGAGTCACTTGGCTTACTTGGTCATGCTGCCGGATGCACTCAACCCCGTCGCCGGGGGAATAGGACTGTTGGTCTATCTGGTATTGCTGACCGAGGTGAACGACATTGCTCAATACTGCTGGGGTAAGCTGCTGGGTCGGCAACCCGTCATTCCCCAAGTCAGCCCCGGCAAAACCGTTGAAGGACTGCTCGGGGGAGCCTTGACCACCACCGCAATCGCGGGATTGCTGGCACCTTGGCTAACGCCGTTCTCTTTGCCAGCAGCAGCGGGCATAGGACTGCTGCTGAGCCTAACCGGTTTCATTGGCGATGTAATCGTCTCTGCGCTCAAACGCGACTTGAGAGTCAAAGACAGCGGCACGCTGATTCCCGGACACGGCGGCATTTTGGATCGCATCGACAGCTTGACCGGTACCGCACCGCTGTTTTTCCACATCGTGATCTACTTTTACTGGGGAGGTCAGTGGCCATGAACCGCCTGTTGAAAATGGGGGTGGCGCTGCTGACCAAGGTGATCGCCTGGCTGCTATTGGGACTCACCGTTCGCGATCGCGAACAGCTACCGGCCCAAGGACCCGCCATCCTCGTCGCCAATCACAATAGCCATCTCGACGCGCTGGCATTAATCGCCCTGTATCCGCTGGCCATGGCTCCGCAGCTTCGTCCAGTGGCTAATGAGCACTACTTTTTAGGGCAAAATCGCTATCTCGCCTGGTTTGCGCGCCACGTGCTGGACATTATTCCGGTAGCCTGCCAGCCAACGCCCAAAGACAGCGATCGCCCCTATCGCACTTTTTTGCAGCAGTGTGATGCGGCCCTCGCCCGGCGACAAATCTTGATCCTCTTTCCTGAAGGCTCCCGAGGGCGGGCGGGCCAGCTCAGCCCGTTTCACAGCGGGGTAGCCCACCTGGCCAAGCGGCATCCCACGGTGCCAATCGTCCCGATTTGGCTACAGGGCTTCGGCAAAGCCATGCCTAAGGGCGATTTCCTGCTGGTGCCCTTTGTGTGCAGTGTGGCGATCAGGCCCGCAATGACTTGGAACGGCAACAAGCAGGCCTTTATTCGCGAACTGCGATCGCGGCTGCTGACGGTGGCTCCGGCAAGCCATTGCTCCAGCCCGCTGGGTGAACTTACCACACTCGTCTTCCCAAACCAGCTTGAACAAGCCGACGAACCGCGATCGCCTCGATAAAACCTTCCAAACTCAATTTTGGTTCCGCCACTGTTTAACTGACGATCACTCAACTTGGAAACTCGCCATGATTCAGAACGCTCTTTCTAACTATGACCGACTGCGCCGCCCTCTCCCCGCTTGGAGTCCTAAAGCCTGGTACTACGGCCTGCTGTCCCTCTCGCTTAAAACAGTGGGCAAACTTTCCGACGGGATTCGACTTGGCTATCGCTACGGCTTTGACTCCGGCGTCATGCTGGAATACGTCTATCGCAATCGCCCCAGCGGCATCACCCCCATCGGTACCGCAATTGACTGGCTGTATCTTAATTCACAAGGCTGGCGGGGCATTCGTGCCCGCTCTGTCCTGTTGAAAAATACCTTACGTGCCGTCCTGCAAAATTATTGTCGACAAGGCAGCCCCGGCAATCTGCTGGATGTTGCCTGTGGCGGCGGCCGATACGATCTGGAAGTTTTGCGTGACTTTATTCCTGGTGCGGTACAAGCGACGCTGCGGGATTACAAACTGGAAAATGTGATCAAAGCGCGACAGCTTGCCAGGAAAATGGGCATTGACGCCCGCATCGAGCAGGCGGATGCCTTTAACGATGATGATCTGGCCCTGGTGCAGCCGCGTCCGAATGTGGTTGTCGTCTCGGGCCTGCACGAAATCTTGCCCAACAATGCGCTCATCGCCAATCATTTTCGGCAGCTTTACAACCATATGGCGGCACCCGGTACGCTGATCTTCACTATCCAGCCGCGCCATCCCCAGTTGGAACTGATTGCCCGCACGCTACCGGCCCACACCGGAAAACCCTGGATCATGCGCCTGCGCTCGTGGAAACTCACCCGATATTGGGCGATCGCGGCTGGTTTCCAAAACATTCAGGTGCAAATGGAGCCAAACGGTATCTTTGGGGTCGTCACGGCGGAAAAGCTGAGCCGGTAAAACTAATAGCGGGGAAGCACCCAAAATCTTCTGGAGAACGCAAAAAACGTGACGGATAAAGACCGGATTCACCGGCTTTATCTGCTGAGTTGAAAACGGGATGCTGGCAAAGAATGCCATGATGGTCAACACACTCTGCCAGCATCCCAATCATCCTTTGAAGCTGATGTACCATACTGAATAGACTTTCGCTCAAGGCATTGCAGATTCGGTATGAGCCCAGAAACGAATTTGCCCACGATCGCATTAGTTGCAGGAGCCACTCAAGCCTTTCTTGACTGGGCAGCGGCTTTACTCAGCTCAGCTGAGGCGCAGTTCCATTCACCTGAAGCCTACTTTCAAGTCACTAAAATTCTGGCGACACGTCTCGGAGCCCATTATCGTGCAGACGGATTAACCGAGATTGCTTTTTGGATGCCGGAAGTAGAGACCACGACTGACAGCCCCAAGGCCTGGTACCAGGCAGCCCATCACCATCAAATAAAGCAGTCTAAGCAGGTCTACCTAGCTTGTTTTACGCCCCTGCAGCCCATTGACTTCCGGGCTAGTGCACAGGTGATTACGTTTCAGCAAAATCGGTTGCTGTTGCGCAACCACAAGGATTTCTTCTGTGGCGTTTTCTCGGGGATGCGGGCAGGTACTCAAACCCAAGCCGGGACCTTTTATTGCCTGCAATACATCGACGATCAGGGCGATCTACAGACCCTTGGCGATAGCCTGGCCTATTCACTGCCCTACGGCGTTTTCGCCCCCGCAGAGCTCTATGACATTAATCGTCTCCAGCAACAGCGATCTGATCTCAGCTACTTTAGCCCCGCTCAAGGTGTCGATCAGGTGGTGACCAAGGTGCATCCGCCGAGAAATATCCTCCAGCTACATATCAGTACAGCGTCCCCCGAAGGCACTTTAGAAGGGCTGACGCACATTTATCAGCAAATTGCCCATAAACAGCAGGCTCAGCTGCCCCTGGACCCAGGAGAGGAAAACTATATTGGCTACGATGCTGTGCAGCTTTTACCCATTGAGCCGGTTGTTGAGTATGGGGCGTCAAACAGTGACCACCCTGGTTTTTTCAGCTGGGATGAAGCAATTACGCCAGACACGGATAGGGTCAAGGTTCATCTGCGAAGACCCGACACTCAAAATTGGGGCTACGATATCGTCCTCCATGCGTCTTCTGCCACGAATCCTTCTATCCTCGGGAGCCTGCGGCCTGACGAGTTGATTGAATTTATCGCGACCCTGCATACCTTTCCCACGGGGCCGATTCAGGTAATCTACGACCTGGTTTATGGGCACAGCGATAATCAAGCTAAGGCTCTGCTCAATCAATATTTCCTGAAAGGCCCGAATATGTATGGCCAGGATGTCAATCACCAACATCCTGCCGTGCGAGCGATTTTACTAGAAATGCAGCGCCGAAAAATCAACACTGGAGCGGATGGCATTCGCGTGGATGGGGCTCAGGATTTTAAGTTTTTTAATGCGGCAACTGGCCAGGTTGAATATGACGACGCCTATCTCAAAGAGATGAGCCAAGTGCGTCAACAAATCGGCGGACATCAACGTCAGCTCTTCGCGATTTTTGAGGATGGCCGTCCGTGGCCCGCAGAAGGTTGGGAAGAAAGTTCGACCTACCTGGACGTGATTAAGCAACAGCCCGAAGCCTATCAGTGGGGGCCTCTCATTTTTGCGCACAATACGCCCAGCTTAAAGCGATTTTGGGATCATAAATGGCACCGGGTGGGTGAAATCATGGCGCATGGCTCCCAGTGGATTAGTGGCTGTGCCAACCATGACACCATGCGGCGAGGCACTCAACTTGACTGCCAGTCCGACATCAACTGGAATTTGGGTCAGACCTTGCCAGAGGTGATGAATCAAGCCTATGACAACCCCGCTGTGATGCTCCTGTTTTATGGCTTCAGTCCAGGGTTGCCGATGGATTTTTTGAATGCCACCATGCGAGCCCCGTGGTGTTTTTTCCGCAATACCGATGACCTCTACGGACTTAAGGTCGTGGCCGAAGAAGTGGGTTTCTTGGATTGGCAAGTTGAACCTCAGTTCTATGATGAAGTTTGGGCCTTTAAACGTCTGAAACAGTTGGGAATTGAGTCATTTGGGAAACTGCGTCTCTTTATGGATTGGCTCCAAAAAGCAATCTTAGAGATGGAAGATGATTATGACTTAGAAACGCTGGCTCATCGCTGTCAAGTGTTTCTCAAGACAGAATTGGTGAATCCACCCGACATCACAGTGCCAACTTTAAAGGCATTTGCCAAAGCCTATATGGAAGACTGCAATGACCTTTGCAACGTAAGTCATTTTGCCGCCACCCTTGATCATCAACAAACTCGCTTCAATTTAGCAGTCAGGCAGTATCGTCATAGCCATGCTTGGTTAAGACAAAACCTTTCAGAAAC
>JBCCNE010000340.1:0-5629 GCA_039026015.1 Cyanobacteria bacterium P01_C01_bin.70
CGGCAATGCTTATGGCAAGCAGGAGGACGTCCCCGATGCGTTGAATCCGGATGAAGTTGAAATTCGAATTGCTAGCACCCTAGGTGCCGAAGATGGGCCTCTTCCTCATCTCATTGCATTCAAGCGGGCTGAGCTAACAGATAAAGGTCGGCAAATGCTGGCTGAGATGAGTGCAAATCCGCCAAAAAACATGCGGCAGGGTCCGGATGTTGCAATTCCCGAAGAGCACATGTCTTTTCTGAAAAAAGTAATGCTTAAGGGAAATTTGCCCGATTTGTATGACGCTCGCGATGTGACCGAGGTTGTCTTTCGGGTTATGCGTGACGTCATGTCTACGGAAGAAGCTGATCGCGTAGAGTCAGAGCTGAGCAGTAGCGCTACATGTGGCTCTAGCAATCAATCTCTGCAGATCGACATTGCCGATCTGTGGCGTGATACCAATCCTATTGTGAGTTTCTTGAGCCGATTACGTCCTCCGTTGAATGGAGAGGCACCTTTTGGCATTAATTCGGAATTGTTCCTGAAGCGGGTGGATAGTGAAGCTGCCGTTCCTAAAACCAGCAATAGTGAAATTGTGACTCGGGCAGTTTTCTCGGCCGTTAAGGAAGAGTTGTCGAAGCAAAAAGTGCGAGAAGTTGCCGACTGGTTACCGCAGGGTAAAGTGCAAGAAATTTGGCAAACAGCCTGACATTTTTCGTCCTGATTATCCCTCTTTAATCACTCTGGCTGAAGAAAATTTGAGACCTTGATTATCCCATTCTGTTGAGCTGATAACACCAATGTTTCAGAAACGGATTTTGGGCTTCCCAGATTTCCTCTGCTTAAAGTGACGGAAGAGGGTTATCGCTCTTTCGTCACTTTAAGCAGAGGAAAAGTGTCTTATAGCAGTTGAATCAGGCTTTGGGAAGGCTGCCGGAAACTGGTTCATGATGGCGATAAGTTGAGCAAATCTGCTGGCGAGTTGAGGTGACGCGAAAACTTTTAACCAGGGCTGTATGAGATTGCAAAAGACAAAAACCTGAAGCAGTAAGCGTAAATTGTTGAGCAAATTTTCCAACCCTTTTTCTCACTCCACCAAGCATGTTTAGTCAACTCAGTGACCGTTGCAGAGGGCGAGTCATCTCCGGCCTTAGGATTCAAGGGACTGCCTTCAACACTGTGCAAACTGACCAACAAGTACGCACTCATGACCACTTCCCACCACCGTTCTATCTGAGCATAATCCGTTACCCTAAAATCGGCCCAACCTAATTCATTCTTACTTTGTTTCAACCCGTACTCGACCCAGTTACGCAACCCATAGAGATTGCCCACTTGGTGATATTTAATGTCGGCTTTCTTCGTCATCACATACCAGGTGCCATTGGCTGGCAGCGTGGCTGGGTCGGTGATAATTTCCCAGTAACGGCATGTGAAACTAATATTCTTAAAGAATCAGGATGGCCGTATCCTTTATAGGAGAAGGGATTGAGGTCATTTTTGGATTGCTCCATTGTCGCCCATTTAGCTATCTTGGACGACTAGTTGAGAATATTCTCATCAGTGAAGCAACTGCTTACCCCTTTGGCGATGGGGATTTGCCCTCTTTAAAGGCTGAAACGACGGAAAATCGTTGAACTGTAAGTTGCATATCGCGTCAGTAGCGAATTCGCAATCGCCGGTAACGATTTGCGCTTGATATCCGACACCATCTCGACATGCAAGTACTTAAAGGCCTCAAAACTCCTAACATCAGAAAATAGAGGATTCATAGCGAGCGCAGTAATCATCGATAAATCTGACCGTGGGTTTCGCTAATCGCCGCATAGCCGTAGACACACCAAAGGTTTCACACTCCTGGCTTAGTTTTTATATCGCCAGAGTGATGAAAGAGCGATAAGCAACGCGATCTTCATCAGATAGCCAGTCTCGCCCTTAATGAAAGCAGTGTGGTTCAACTGACTAACCTTCCTCCCTTACATCGCGATCTATTTGACAGAATGCTTATCTGTCAACCATTACAGAATTCTTTGACAATCGTAACTGTTGATAAAGAAATTCGTGCTTACTCAGTCAATGTCATGTAACAGCGCAGTCCAACACTACGTTGGTGCAGACGGAACAGAGGTTATCGATAGGCATTCGAGGTGATCTGCTGCCGCACAACTTCACCGTTAAGCCTCAATGATTTGCTGGGCTACTTGACGAAACTCTTGGCTCATAGGGTGGTCTGGATGCCGGAGACAAAACACCCCCTCGCTTGCGAGCAAGGTCATATCTTCGGAGAGCGGAAAGATGCCAGCCACCGTTTCGGCATAGATTTCTTCGACTTTTTGCTTCAGGGCCGCTCGATCAAACTGACTATGCACCTTGTTAACGGCTAAAAGCATCTTGTTGACTTTTATTTTGCGAGCGACATCCACTGTCACTGCCGTGCCTTGATAATCTTGTTTGTCAGGACGCAGGATCAAGAGCAAGACATGGGAAATAGCGATCGACAAAAAGGTTTCCTTTGATAACCCTGGGTGAGTATCAATCAGCAGATAGTCTAAATGCAGCGCTTTTACCAGGCTTTGGAAGCCTTTATTCATCAACTTGACATCGTAGGCATCCTTCAGAATGCGCGCAATGTCATCAGCCTTAACACTGGACGGCACCAAAAAAATCTGTCCGTTGCCTGATAACCCCAACTTTGCCGTCACATCGTAGGCAGCTTCTTCAATGGGAATCTCGTTCCAAAGATAATTGTTGAGTGTTTTATGGGTAACTTCGGGGTCAAGGCCAAACAAATTATGAATACCTGGTGACGGTACATCCGTATCTACAACGCCAACTCTATAGCCTTGGTTAGCAATTGTCGCGGCTAGATTCGCTGTAAAGTTAGACTTACCAGTTCCTCCTCGATAGGAGTGAATCGAAACGACTTTGGGCATTCGGCTCCCTCAAGAAACAGCCTTGTTAAGGATTAAGTCTATCGTTTGAGCTGCAACTGCTACGGTACAGTCTGAGCAGTCCATAAGCAGTAAGGATTGCACAAACGCTCTAACAAAAGGTTTTGAGCGATTACTGTAGTCTGTGAAGACTCAAAGTGTTTTAGTCTGTTTGGTCGTATTTGCTGCGATATCACTCAGATATCAATGAATTATCGCTGAATCTCATACTGCCAAGTCTTGAACGTTGCGATCGCCCCACCTAAAGCCGTAAGCTAAGCGACACTTGGCGCGGTGGAGGCAGGCAGTGTGGTGAAGATAGAAGGCAACAAAATTCAAGTGGGCAAGCTGGAGTGGTTTTATCGTGACGAGCAGCCCCTGCAGGAAAACCGCGATCGCTTGCCGGTGCTTCTATTACACGGCCTAGTGTCGCAAAGTTACAGCTGGCGCAGCGTGATGCCCAAGTTGACCGAGCAGGGGTTTCGGGCGATCGCCCCCGACTGGATTGGTCACGGGTTTTCTTGCTTTCCTGAAAAGCGTGATTTTGCCTACAGCGCCGAGGCTTTTGTCACAGCGTTGGGGGAATTCTTAGGGGTCTTGGAAGTTGAGCGCGTTCATCTCGTGACGCAGGGATTTATGGGCGTATATGGCGTTTTGTTTGCCCTGCAAAATCCTGGCCGGATCGAGCGATTAGCGGTGATCAATACGCCCTTGGCGCCTAACGTGAAGCTGCCGGGAGCCGTTCGCCGCATGACGTTGCCCCTCGCGGGGGAAATGATGACCCAAGATCCCTTGCTGGTCGATCGCACGTTAGAGGGCGGCGGCCCTTATCAGGTCGATGACGCTGATCTGGACGTGTATCGCAAGCCGTTTTTAACCACCTCATCCGCAGGGCGATCGCTATTGTTTACCCTACGCAACTTTAAGCTGGCAGAGAGCACGATGGCGATCGCCGCTGGATTGCCCCAGTGGGATCATATGACGCAGCTAATTTGGGGTACTGCCGATCCCTGGGTGCCCGTCTCACTGGCGGAAACCTGGGTGAAAACGCTGCCCCAGGCAGAATTGGCCAAGCTGGACGAAGTGGGACACTATGCCCAAGAGGACTGGGCCGATAAAGTATCTGATGTGCTGGTGCCGTTTCTGCGCCGAGCGCCAGTGGGCTAGCTGCCAAACAATACGAATCCCTACAAAGCGCGAATTCTCAGCATGGAATTTGATCGCTTGTTTGGTCTGACCTTTAACATGAGAGACATTGTGCAGTAGGGTTCTCGGCGCTTTGACTATGACAGGTTGGCTCAAAACCCCTCCGGAAGGAGGCTGGCATACCCTACCCCCATCAAAGGCTCTGACTCTGCTCGACAGCAATTGCGCGGCGGGTCTCGCCGCCTCAGAAGTGGTGACGCGCCGGGAGCAGGTCGGAGCCAATGTTTTAGAAGAGATTAAGGGGCGCAGCAGTTGGCGGATTCTGCTTGATCAGTTCACCAACATCATGTTGCTGATGCTGATTGCCGTGGCGGTGACTTCTGGCGTGATTGCCATGCGCAATAACGAAGTGCCCAAAGACGCGATCGCCATTTTTGCGATCGTTATTCTTAACGGGGTGCTCGGCTATTTTCAAGAAAGCCGCGCCGAAAAAGCCCTGGCCGCTCTAAAGCAGATGTCTTCCCCTGTCGTGCGCATCGTGCGGGATGGCAAGACGTTGGAGGTGCCTTCCCAAGATTTGGTACCCGGCGATGTTTTACTTTTAGAAGCGGGTATGCAAGTTGCGGCTGACGGGCTGCTGCTGGAGACTTCCAACCTACAGGTGCGGGAGTCCGCGCTGACGGGGGAAGCCAATGCCGTGAGCAAGCAGGCAGGGGATGAACTCGCCGCCGACACTAGCTTGGGCGATCGCACTAACGTCGTTTTCCAAGGCACTGAAGTGGTTTATGGCCGGGGTCGGGTGCTGATCACCCAAACCGGCATGCAAACTGAACTGGGCCGCATCGCCGCTATGCTGCAGGGCGTCGAGGCTGAACCCACGCCCCTGCAAGTTCGCATGGATCAGTTGGGCAATACCCTGGTAAGCGGGTCGCTGATTTTGGTGGCGCTAGTAGTCATCGGCGGCGTTGTGCAAGCCGGATGGGGGGCCTTTGAAGATCTGCTGGAAGTTTCCCTTAGTATGGCCGTCGCGGTAGTGCCCGAGGGCTTGCCCGCTGTGATTACCGTGACGCTGGCGATTGGCACTCAGCGCATGGTGCGCCGCCACGCCCTGATTCGCCGTTTGCCTGCGGTTGAGACTCTAGGCTCAGTCACCACCATCTGCTCTGATAAAACGGGTACCCTAACTCAAAACAAAATGGTGGTACAGCAGGTGCAAACGGCCTCTCAGCGCTATCACATTTCTGGTGACGGGTATGCCCCCGAGGGCCAATTCAACCTGGAAGACGGCAGCGCGATTGCCCCCCTAGAGCCGGCCGAACTGTCGCGGCTGCTGTTTTGCGGTCTACTCTGCAACGATGCCATTTTGCAGAAAGAACAGGGCGACTGGGCGATTCTTGGCGACCCGACCGAGGGCTCCCTGGTGGTGCTGGCGGGCAAAGCTAAGCTTAATCAGCAAGTCTTGCTGCACCAGTTTGATCGCGTTGCCGAGTGGGCTTTTTCTTCTGAACGCAAGCGGATGAGCATTGTGGTGCGCTCACCCGCCGATCGCGCCGACGATGTGCCCCTATTCGTTA
>JBCCNE010000341.1:0-5628 GCA_039026015.1 Cyanobacteria bacterium P01_C01_bin.70
TAGTCGGATGCCGTACAGCACGGGGCGGGGAGCCCGGCGAGCTGGACGACGCGGCTTACCACGGCGCGGTTTACGACTGTTGGGCGGCGACGCGGGACTGGTCCACACTGGCTGCCGCCGCAGCGGCGTCACCTTATTGGTCGCTGGCGGTGGAGCTCCAGAACGCAATTGCGGCGAGGCAGCGGCCGGTCCTGGACGTACACTCGGCCGGCCGGCCATCTGATCGGCCGGGCTAGCCTGATGGGCCCGGGCCGAGACTGAGAATTTCGGCGGCTGAGCCCGACGAGGCAGCGGATCAATAATGCGACCGCTGGCTTCAGGACGACTGCTGACTTCAGACTGAGAACGGGGCGAGACTGACGGCGATCTCCGCTCAGGAGGTTTCCGCTCGGCAGGCGAGCGCGCAGCCGCATCTCTAGCAGCTGGCGGAGTGCCAATCCACTGCCGCCAGCGACTACGGGCATGGCGCTGCCGGCGTCTTGCACTTCGCGACGTCGTGCCTGCACTCCCACCGGGCGGAGACAAGGGGGGCGGCATCAGCGGTGAGACCTTGCCACTTTGAGCCGCCGTTGACGCTGGCGGTTCATAGCGCCGAAAAGGGGAGTTGCCGTTGTTTAGATGATGGTTGTTCTCTGCCATGATGCTCTATTGATTTCACCCTAGCCGGGGGGTGGGGTCTCTGGCGGCGTAATTTCGGTAATTGGCGCGATTGACGGACTAGTTTGGGTCAAGGCCCACTCCATCTGCCGCAAAATCCCCCTAAGCATAGCTAACTCCTGGGGAGTCGGCGCGGCCCGCAGAAAGAAACGCCGAAATTTTTCCATGCGGCTGTCAGCCGTGTGGAGATAAAGATAGCCGATTTTGAGCAAAACGGTTTCTAAATGTTGATAAAAGCCCTCCAAGTCTTGTAGGGCAGCGCTTTCGCCGGCAGCCTGAGACGCCTGCCAGGTCACCGGCAGTTGTCGTGGAGTCGCAGCCCGAGCCAACTCGTAACAGCACACGGCGATCGCCTGAGCCAGGTTCAACGAGGGATAACTTGCCTCACTAGGAATGCGGACAAAGCGCTGGGCATAGTTAAGTTCTTCGTTGCTTAACCCGCGATCTTCAGGCCCAAAAATCAGCGCCGCTGGAGTCACAGTGGCGGCATCTGCCGATAGGAGCCAAGGCAGCGCCACTTCCGGCAGCTCCATCTCAGTATTCAAAGCGCGATCGCGGGCCGTGGTGGCGATTGCGCGCGTGCAGTCGGTCAGGGCTTCTGGCAGAGTTGCAACGGTGATCGCCTGTTCCAGGATATGTCTGGCATGAACCGCCATGCGACAGGCTTCTTCACCAACAACATCGCACCGAGGATTCACCAGTACCAGTCGCGATAGCCCCATATTTGCCATGATTCGCGCCGCCGATCCCACATTCAGCGCGCCCGCTGGCTCAACCAACACGATGCGGATGAAGTGCAGCGGGGAACGGAGCATATCGATAGGCCAATGTGCGCTTAGGAGGCGATTATAGGGCAGAAAACGGTTAGGAGGGCGGAGTTCAGAGTTCAGAAAGCAAGATTGGTTCTTGGTTCTTGGTTCTTCGCCCCTGGATTTCTTGCCTACCAGCCAATTACCTCACCCACCCCAAAGCCCTCCGGGCAGGCTCCGCCAACACCCCAAAGCTCCAAAGTCCTCCGGGCGGGATATGTCTTTCAGATCGGCTTCGTCAAAGCCCACACACCTGGTCAATAACGAATCTGCAGCGTCACATTTGCTGTCACCGTTTGCTCGCCACCGACCACTGGAGTTGAGGCATCTGCTGCCTCGGCCAATTGAGCTAAGCGAGGTTCGGGCAAAGGTATCGGTGGCACAGCGCCGTTAACTTGAATACCCACAATTTCTTGCGATGTGAAATTCAGCGCGCCGAGCACGGCTTGGGCCTGCCGCTGGGCATCAGCGACTGCATTTCTCAGCGCGATATCGCGGGCGTCCGCGATCGCCGCATCACTGGCGCGAAAGTTCACTCCTTGAATGCGGGTTGCCCCTGCCGCTACCGCATCATCCAGCAGCGAGCCCACAGTTTCAATAGGCACTTCGAAACTAACCGTATTGGTAGCAATGTATCCTGTCGGAGCGCGCTGACTGCCAAACGAGCCATACTGTGGATTCAGACGAATTCCAGTGGTTTGTAGCTGATCTACGGTGCGATCTTGCAATAGCTCAACAACTGCTGTGGAACGACGCGCCGCCGCTTGCTGAGCTGCCTCTGCGGTTTCTGCCTCAACTTCCACTCCCAGGGAGACTTGCGCCAGGGTAGTCTCGATTGACTCTTGACCAGTTCCAGTCACCGTCAGCACTCTAGTGCTCTCCTGGGCAATCGCCGGCAGCGCTCCCCCCAAACCGGTGACGCCCCCGGTTAACACCGCCAAACTCAGACAGGCCGTAGAAAAAAACTTCCTCACAATCCCTATTTCCTTTCGCAACTCCGTCTACCATGGCAGCCTTTCCCAGCTTGATTCGTCGTGTTGCGGATTTGGCAACGCTCTGAACAGTACTATTCGGCCCGTTCTGCACTTTGCACTTCAAAAACCAAGTCTTCAACCGTCACCACATCGCCGGGAAACAGTTTACGCCCCCGTCGCAGTTCCATCTCGCCGTTGACTTCTACCAGTCCATTTTGAATGATGACTTTGGCCTCGCCGCCGGTTTGGGCAATTTGCTGCCATTTCAAAAACTGATCCAGTTTGATAAAGGGGATGCCGTCTTTTTCCTGCTTGCCCATCGGTGTTCTCCTGCAGAACGCTCTTAACTTTATGCAAAATGTGGCGGCTGGCCCAGTGCCGTATTAATTTTCATCTCGCCGCAGGAATAATATCAGCAGTTCTGGTGCAAACATTAGCTGCCTTTAGGCTTCACGTTAATTCCGCTCGACCGCTACCGTTCTCACCTCTGAAAGATTGACGTAGCATTTATGGCGTAGTGATTGCCTCAAGCACTGTTGGCCTCTTTGCTGGTGACAAAGCGCTGGGCGACGGTTTCCGGCTGAATGGCCGAAAGAATGACGTGTCCTGAGTCCATCACTAAAACGGCTCGGGTGCGGCGACCATAGGTGGCATCAATCAGTTGCCCGCGATCGCGAGCATCGGAAATTACCCGCTTAATTGGTGCTGATTCGGGGCTCACAATCGCGACTACTCGATGGGCCGAGACAATATTGCCAAACCCAATATTGATCAGCTTGATATCCATAGAAACCTTTAAATAATGTCTAGGAGCAGCACGATTGGTGTGGTCAGTAAGCCTAATTGCCAGAATTCCCCAGGGGGAACAACTCAATTGAGCGATGATTCCACTATCTTCTCCTCGACCCAGAACGTATCTAAATTGGCTAGGGGAGAGAGAAAAAACCTTCTTCAATGGTGGGAGTACAACATGATTTCCCCTTCAGGAAACATTTCCCTGATGATTACTCGCCGAGTATCTGGTACTAACACGTCGCAGAACGACGAATTTATGAATGAAATGCCTTAATCTCATGTTAGCCAAAAAAGTTGAGCTTCAAAGCAGAAATCACGCATATTTCGTGCCCAATCCCACAAAACGGCAGGAAACTGGAGCAATTTGTAACATATTGGTTAAGAGCAGGCTGATTCTCTCCTCGGTCTGGGGTCAAGTTAAAAGTCGCAGTAGGCATAGAGACAATCGTCATGCAACCAGTCGATTTCACAACTTTGATGGCGGTTTGCGCCGAACTGCGTCAGGCTTGGCTGCCGGCCCGCTGCGAACAGGTAGTGCAGCGGGATGTTAACACCCTGGCCTTGGCCCTGAGAACCCTTGATCAGCGCGGCTGGTTAGCAATCTCCTGGCATCCTCAGGCCGCCCGATTGCACATCGACATGCCGCCCCCCAAAGTTCCTGACACCTTTACCTTTAGCCAGCAGCTGAAACATCAGCTAGGCGGCTACGCTCTGGTCGATATGGCCCCGTTGGCCCCGTGGGAACGGGCGCTCGATTTGCAATTTGCTCGCCGTCCCGGTGATGCCATTCAGTGGCATCTGTATGTTGAAGTCATGGGCAAATATAGCAACGTCATTTTGACTAACGCCCACAATCAAATCGTCACTGCTGCCCACCAAGTTTCTGAGCAGCAATCTAGCGTGCGACCGATCGCCACTGGTGCTCTTTATACGCCCCCGCCCGCCATTGCCGGGCCATTTCCCGCCCTGCAGGAGCCACAGGAGCGTTGGCAAGAACGGGTATCCCTGATTCCCACAAGTCTTAAAAAGGCTCTTTTCAAAGCTTATAGTGGTCTGAGTTCGTCGCTGGTGCGCGACCTCGCCCGCCAAGCCGGGCTCTCTTTAGAGCAGCCCGTCACCGACCTGACTGCTGCCGACTGGCAGCGCCTGTTTCAATGTTGGCAGGAATGGCTGCAGCGCCTTGAGACTGACAATTTTCGAGCTTGCTTTTTAGACTCAGGCTATTCGGTGCTATTGGCTGCCGGCACCCCAGCGGACAGCGTGCAGACACTGCTGAGTCGCTACTACACTGGCGAACTCAACCATCAAAAATTTAGCCGCCTCCATAATCAGCTCGCCCAGCGGTTAAAGACCCTGCTTAAAAAACTTCGTCAAAAGGAAGCTACCTTCACTGCCCGCCTAGACCAAGCCGACCAGGCTGATGATTATCGCCAGCAGGCCGATTTACTGATGGCCTATAACTACCAGTGGCAGCCAGGCATGCAGTCGATGTCTCTAGAGGATTTCGAAACGGGGCAGACGGTTAAGATTCCGCTTAATCCGGAAAAAAATGCCGTGCAGAATGCCCAGGCGTTTTATAAAAAGCATCAAAAGCTCAAGCGATCGCGGCAGGCCATTACGCCTCTGCTGAATGAAGTGCGGGCTGAAATTGCTTACTTAGACCAGGTAGATGCTGCCGTTAAGCGCATCGAGTGCTACGAGGTAGAGTCTGACCTCATCGCCCTCCAAGAAATTCGAGATGAGTTAGTTCAGCAAAGCTATTTAGAGGACCCGACCTATCGCCCCAGTCCGCCGTCGCAGTCCGAGACGCTGAATGTGCGAAAGCTTCAGACCCCGAATGGATTTGACGTGTGGGTGGGCCGCAACAACCGCCAGAATGATCTGCTGATTTCCAAGGTGGCGACTGACTATGACTTATGGTTTCACACCCAAGAGATTCCTGGCAGCCACGTTTTGCTGCGGTTAGATGCTGGCCAGGTACCGGCTGATGAAGACCTGCAGTGCACTGCCGACATTGCCGCCTATTTTAGCCGGGCGCAACAGGCTGACCAAGTGCCGGTCATTTTTACGCAGCCAAAGTACGTTTTTAAGCCTAAAGGAGCGCTACCGGGAATGGTGACGTACACCCACGAAACAGTTATTTGGGGTCAGCCTACAAGCGTACCTGAACGGTTGACTGCCATTCAGTCGCCTGCGGCACCAACTTTGGTCTCTTAACCCCTGAGGGATGTCACCATTTCATAAGAACATATCAGTAAAAATCGCCCTATTGGTATTCAGACCGTAATGTCTGTTACAGTCTGCCGAAAAAACCTGAAGATTTATGACGAAAATTCTGTGTGGCTTGATACAATGCTGAGTAGAGAGGGATGGCTCGAAAAATAGCGTTCTAA
>JBCCNE010000342.1:0-5626 GCA_039026015.1 Cyanobacteria bacterium P01_C01_bin.70
ATTAGGTCAGGACAGGTCAGATTTTTGCAATGCTCGTTTAGTAAGCTCTTAACGCCGCATTCCCATTGCGAACTTCGCCGCCTCGCTTTACCGAAACTCCGTCCCAAAGCCGATCGAAGTTTGCCCCATCGCCTCATACACCGTGAGTCCTAATGGCAAATCAACATTGCCATCCTCGTCGATGAACTGCTCAATAAAGCTTAAGTCCACTAAATCGCCGATATCAGGCGTATCGTCGTCGTTGTCACTCGATTGATTGGCCTGATTAATACTGCTAGCGACTGCCTGCAGCATTTCAGGACTGTAAGTAACCTCTGGCTTAACTGTGACACTCACGCCACTGACCGCCTTAAGCTGATTTGGCACCGTATCGATAGACACGCCCTGTGGATCTAGGGGCAGCAAATCGGCAGCAGTACCGGTTGATTGAGCTTGAGCATCAACGCCCAGCAAAGCAATAGAAGCAGTCGAGCTGACCGTGAGCATAGCCGCTTTTTGGCAAGCATTCATAATAAAGACAAACCCTTATAGACAGTAAACCTGCTGCCTTTCACTTCCCGCTCAGTGGACGCTGCCAATGGCCAGTTCGGAAAGCTGCACAGTCAGCACTTACCCTTCTCAAGGGAAATCGTTGTCATCGGGACAAATGCAACAAAATTTGTTGACTTCTCTGAGAAAAAGCCCAGTTTTCCGAACAATTACTGAAGCTCACGAAAATTCACTTCCGTAAAACTACGAGCCTGATAACGCCTAGGTCTAGAAAGTTCGCTCTCTTTCATCGTAAGCACTGATGAGTTGGCAATGCAGTTGTTTTAACCCACACATTTTTTTTAGTCTGTCGCGCGATCGCTAAGAGTGACATCGCCCTGGGAAGCAATGCTGGCAGCGTCGGCGAAATTTTATCGCGGCACCCGATTGGCGCTCGATAAATTGGCACAAGGTCCAGCGATCGCCCTTCCCTTAAAGCGAAATCATGCAGCTCAAATGGCTTGTCAGCAAACATGCGATTTTTGCTCGCTGGTTTGCTAGACCAAGAAAGCCGCGCAATTCCGTGAAGGCAACCGCCGAAGCCAGGAAATGCCGGCGTTACAGCAGGCCAACCAAATGCAGTGGCCCGTGACCGCTGATTAGTTCAACCATCAGCGCCAAGAAGCCCACCATTGCCAGTCGCCCGTTCCAGACTTCGGCCACTGGCGTCAGGCCCCAAGCCGATCGTTCCTGGGGATAAATCTTGACCTTTTTATCAATCTCAACGATATCGGAGAACAGGCGACGAGGTGTCTGCAGCGATTCCATCACCATTTTGGCCATATCGTCGATAAAGCCAGGGTGGGTGTTGAGCGCTGGAACGCGGCGGAAAGTTTCGATGCCCGCTTCTTCCGCTACCTCACGATATTCCATATCGATTTCTTGCAGCGTCTCAATGTGCTCAGAAACAAAGCTGATCGGCACGACTACGAGGGCGTTTTCTCCCTGCTCGGCCAGCTCTTCGATTGCATCTTCGGTGTAAGGCTGTAGCCATTCAATCGGCCCCACTCGGCTCTGATAGGCCAGCGTGTGCCGATTGGGGCGATTTAGCGCTTTCATAATGAGTTCAACGCAGTGCTCAATTTGCCGCTGATAGGGATCACCCTCTTCTTCTACATAGCTAACGGGCACCCCATGAGCGCTAAAGAAGACATGGCCTTTGCTGGGATCAGGAAGTTGATCTAGCTCGCCCGCAATGAGTTCGGCCATCGCGTTAACGTAGCCTGGCCGCCCATACCAGGAAGAAATGACCGTATAGCGAATTCTATGCAAAGAAGGGTCTTCTTTCCAAAGTTTTTGCAGCAGGCGGAAACTGGAGCCGCTAGTGCTGATGGAATACTGTGGATAGAGGGGCAGAATCACGAGCTCTTCGATACGATCGCGCTTGATGCGAGCAATCGCCTCTTCTGTAAAGGGATACCAATACCGCATGCCAATATACATGTCGGCGGGCTGTCCAGCCTTTTCCAAACTGTGCTGCAGGGCTTCGGCCTGCTGTTCAGTAATGCGTCGTAAAGGTGAGCCGCCGCCAATTTGGCTATAGTTTTGTTGTGACTGCTTGGCGCGGCTATTGGAGATCAACCACGCAAGCGGCTTTTGCAACCATGGCACCGGCAGCCGAATGATTTCAGGATCTGCGAATAGGTTGAACAGAAAGGGACGCACGTCCTCTAGCTGCTCTGGCCCACCCAAATTCAACAACAATACCCCTACACGGCCCATAATGGTTGCAGTCCTTAATGCTAATGATTCTTAAGAGTATCGTAACAATTGATTTACCCCACAGACACCCCTGCAACAAAATGCAGCTTTACTTTCCCGCGGGGAAGCCGTTTAGATCGCCGAAATGCTTGCTGTGAGACCATTCCAAATCATTCAATACAATCTTTATGAAAGACTCTATATTGATAGATTCAAGTCAATCTAAAGACCTCAGTCAGTCTATCGATTCAGCCCCTTCTGAAGATCGGCGCCCGCAGCTTGCGATCCCCATGGGTGATCCGGCAGGAATTGGACCAGAGATTGTGTTGAAAGCGATCGCCAATTCCACCCTTCATGCTGCAGCTCAAATCACCCTGGTGGGCAGTCTTGTCTGTTTAGAAAGAGCGCTGGAAGGGCTGGATACTTCTGATGACAGGGCCTTAAACCTTGATAAGCTGAGCCTGGTGGAAGCTGATGAAGCGATTTTAGGTCTGGAGAACAGTTTGCCTGGTCAGCCCAGTGCTGTGACTGGTCATGCCGGATTTGTCTGGCTCAATCGAGCGATTACCGGAGCCCTAACGGGAGAATTTGATGCAGTTGTCACTGCTCCGATTGCCAAATCCTGGTGGCACGCTGCGGGGCACATCTATCCTGGACAGACGGAAGTGTTGGCCGAGCGAGCGGGAATTCAGCGGTTTGGCATGATGTTTGTGGCGCGATCGCCTCATACCGGCTGGCCATTACGTTGCCTGTTAGCAACAACGCATATTCCCCTCAGCCAAGTACCGTCCGCGCTAACGCCAGCGGTCATGGATCGTAAACTGAGTCTACTGTTGGACTGTCTGCAGCAGGACTTTGGCCTGACCGCGCCGCATATTGCGATCGCCGGACTCAATCCCCACAGTGGCGAAGCGGGCAAGCTTGGCAGCGAAGAGCAAGATTGGCTGTTGGCCTGGCTAACGGCGGCTCAGGAACGATATCCTCAGACTCAGCTGACCGGGCTGATCCCCCCCGATACGATGTGGGTGAGTGCGGGGTTGGCTTGGCAAACCGCTCCCCAAGCCAGCCCCTTTGATGCGTATTTGGCGCTGTATCACGATCAGGGCCTGATCCCGGTGAAGCTGTTGGCGTTTGACCGGGCGGTAAACACCACCATCGGCCTGCCCTTTGTGCGCACCTCACCCGATCACGGCACCGCTTTTGATATCGCTGGTCGGGGGATTGCGCGGCCAGACAGTATGATAGCGGCCATTGAGCTAGCGATCGCCCTTGTTCAGCAAAGAAAAAACTCAGCCCAGTTAAGCGCTGAGTAGAGGATTGCCTATGATGGCAGTTGGTTAGTTAGTTAGATGGCATTGTTAGACAGGCTACGTCGAAAAAGTTGCGAACTCGCGTTAGCTCAGGGCTGAGCCGCTGCGATCATAGTCTTGCCGGGCGCGGGCTGTCGGCTTGCCCTGAATCGTGCCCCAATAGTCAGCCGACTCAGCGGGCATGCCCACCTCCGAGTTGGCGCGGCTCAATAGCGACTGCTGCCGCCGCTTAATAGTGTGGTGATGACGATGCATCAAGGCGCGAGCTTGTTCAGATGCAGTCATGAGATACCTCCGAAAGCGAAGTGAGTTCAAAGCAAAAGTCTTATCTGGCTCAACGCTAACAAAAAGATTCTGTAACGCTAGATACCAAAAGTGGCGCTGCAACAGTTCTTGAGATTTCGTTGCTGGGCGAAATATTTGATGTCGCTATAAATTTAGCTAAACGGAGAGCAGCTTGTTAGTAGCCGTTGATAAATTGCTTCGCCGTCATGCCTGTGACCTGTTTAACTATTCGGGTGAAGTGAGATTGATCGGTAAAGCCAAAAAGGTGAGCAACTTAAGAGATCGCCTCTCCCTGCTTAAGAAACTGGTTCGCTTTTTCAACCCGCCGCTGGAGCAGATATTGATGCGGGGTGAGGCCAATCGCGTCTTTGAACAATCGCGAAAATGAAATTTGCTCAAGCCTGCTTCTAGCGCTAAATCTGACAGACTCAGATCCGCCGTAAGGTGAGCTTCAAGGTAGTCGATTACCCCGACCAACCGCTGGCTCTATCGGATGCTGGCTAAGCAAATTGACCGGCGTATCGAGACTGTAGTGATTAACGAAATATGTGACTAACGCCGTAGGCAGGGTATTGGCATAGAGCCGACCATTGGGCCCTCCCATTTCGGCTGACTGCTCGACAGTAGTGACTGTAAGCCACTGACACGGCTGCAAACATTCATCTCAGTAGAGAAGGATTGCAATGGATTACTACACGTTAAGCAACACCGGATTGAAAGTCAGCCGCCTGGCCCTTAGCACTATGACCTTTGGCGATGATTGGGGCTGGGGGACAGATGAGGCCAATGCGCGTCAGCTTTTTGACACCTATCTCGCAGCAGGCGGCAACTTTATCGACACTGCCGACATGTATACCAACGGCAATAGCGAGCGGATGCTGGGCAAGTTCGTGAAGGAGAGCGGCAGCCGCGATCGCATCATCATCATCACCAAATTTAGCTACAACGCCGAATCGGGCAATCCCAATGCGGGCGGCAACGGACGTAAAAATATTCTCCGCGCCGTGGAAGGCTCGCTCGAACGCCTCGGTAATGACTATATCGACGTCTATATGCTGCACCCCTGGGATCGGGTGACGCCCGCAGCAGAGGTCATGCGGACACTAGATGACTTAGTGCGATCGAGCAAGGTTCGCTATGTCGCCCTATCGGATGTCCCCGCCTGGTATGTCGCGCAGGCCCAGACTCTGGCCCAAGAGCGCCACTGGGAGCCCATCAGCACGGTGCAGTTGGAATATTCCCTGGCCGAGCGCAACATCGAGTTCGAATATGCGGCGATGGCCGATGCTCTGGGTACGGGCATTATGGTCTGGTCGCCCTTAGCTAGGGGCCTGCTCTCCGGCAAATATCGACCGTCCGAGTCGGGACCAGAGGGGGCAGGGCGGCTGGCGATGCTGACCGACAGCGGCAATCCCGCGTTCAACAAGTTTACGGCAAAGAACTGGGCGATCGTCGCCGAGCTGAAATCGGTCGCCAAAAACCTCGATCGTTCAATGGCTCAGGTGGCTCTAAACTGGGTAATAAATTGTCCGGCGGTGGCCTCGGTTATCGTCGGTGCCACCAAGCTACATCAGCTTCAAGACAATCTCGGCGCGCTAGACTTGGAGATTCCCGCCGAACTGCAGCAGCGGCTCGATGCGGTTAGTCGTCCTGAAGCTCGATTTCCTTACACCTTTTTTGAACCCAGTCTGCAAGGGATGATCAATGGCGGCGCAACCGTGGGCGACAAGCCGCTAATACCATTTCTCCGGAATAGCACTACAGATCGGAATGGAGAGCTTTGGGAGCAAGGGGGCCAGGGA
>JBCCNE010000343.1:0-5619 GCA_039026015.1 Cyanobacteria bacterium P01_C01_bin.70
AATAAAAGGCGGCGATGCCGCGATCGCCTATCTCCGCACGTGCCGCAGGTGACAATCTTTGAGCTGCACAACAGGATGATTAGACACTCTGACTAACTGCTCGTTGTGGGTTGTAACCACGACGGTAATCCCTATGGAGTTAAGCTTTTTGAGAATTTTGATGACTTGGAGGGCATTTTCCGGGTCGAGGTTGCCGGTGGGCTCGTCAGCTAGCAGCAGGGGAGGAGTGCCCACCACCGCGCGGGCAATACTAACGCGCTGCTGCTCGCCGCCAGAGAGTTCGTTAGGAAATGATTCCGACTTGTCTTGCAGACCCACCATTTTTAGCGTGGGCCAAAGCCGACGGTGAATTTCTTTGCGGGTATACCCCTGCGCCCACAGGACAAACGCAACGTTTTCAGCAACGGTACGCCGAGGAATCAGCTTGTAATCTTGAAAGACCACGCCGATGCGCCGACGAACTTTGGCCAATTGATTGCCCCGTAGCCGACTGATGGGCGTCCCCTCAATCACGACTTCGCCGGAGGTGGGCCGCTCCTGACCGTACAGTAGCTTCAGCAGAGTCGATTTGCCGGCTCCCGATGGCCCCGTGATAAATAAAAAATCACCCTTGTGCATCTGCAAATTGACGTCGACTAAGGCTTGATTGCCTTTGGGATAGCACTTAGAGATGTTTTGTAGGGCCACTACCACATCGCGCTGAGCTGCTTGCCGGGGCTGGCGCTTGGAAGCAGTTGACGGGGATTGGGGCGATCGCGCCGGTGCCGGCGCTTTCTGAGTCGGGCTCTGAGGCCTTTTGGGCGGCTTGTGACCGGCCAATGGGGTCGCGGCTGGTCGGGCAGTTGGCGTCACTAGGCGAGTCTGTTGGAGGCGATCGCTCAGCACCGAGCGTACGTCTTCGGGGAGGCGATCGTAGTTGCTAGAGGGGCGAGTAACAACGGAGGTCATGGGCAAAGTCCTAAAACAAGCTAGCGGCCAGAGCCTACCATAGACTCGCGGACTGGACGCCATGCCGCTGTATTGTACTGAACTTCGGTCAAATGTCTAGGTCTTCTCGATAAAACTTTTAGCGTTCCTGTCAAGAGCTTGACCCTAGATATAGCGTTTCCACCTTCTGCACTCTGCTACATAATGGAAAGCTGTTGTTCGCCGTGAAAATCGGGCACGGCATTGGCTTCGTAGCCCAAATGGCGACAGGCCGCGCGGGTGACGACGCGCCCTCGAGGAGTCCGCTGTAGATAGCCCAGCTGCATCAGATAAGGCTCGTAGACTTCTTCAATGGTTTGAGCGTCTTCGCCGGTGGCGGCAGCCATCGTGTCGAGGCCGACAGGACCACCATTAAAGTTTTCAATCATTACGGAAAGTAGGCGGCGATCAGTCCAGTCAAGGCCGCAGGGATCAACGTTGAAAAGTTCTAGAGCTTCGGCGGCAATGGCCTGATTGATATCCCCCGACTGTTTTACTTCCACGTAGTCGCGCACTCGCTTCAGCAGACGGTTGGCAATGCGGGGGGTGCCCCGCGATCGCCGGGCAATTTCCTCGGCCCCGTCGAGCTGAATGGGGGTTTTGAGCACTTGGGCAGTGCGGCTAACAATTTGCGTCAGTTCGTCCACTTCGTAAAACCGCAAACGCTGAATCAGGCCGAAGCGATCGCGCAGGGGCGAGGTCAAGGCCCCAACCCGAGTGGTGGCTCCCACCAGCGTAAAGGGATGTAGCGGAATGCTACGGGTGCGAGCACTTTGGCCCTTGCCAATGGTGATATCCAGTCGCGAGTCCTCCATCGCCGGATACAGAATCTCTTCGGTGACGCGCGGCAGGCGATGAATTTCATCAATAAACAAAATATCGCCGGGCTTCAGGTTCACCAGCAGTCCGGCAATGTCGCGGGGCCGTTCTAGCGCTGGAGCAGTGGTGATTTTACAATCCACCTGCATTTCCTGAGCAAGAATCAGCGCCATCGTGGTCTTACCCAATCCTGGCGGGCCATAGAGCAGCAAATGGTCGAGGGGCTCTTGGCGAGACTGAGCAGCGCGAATGGCAATATCCAGCACCTCTTTCAGCGATTTTTGGCCGATGTAGTCCGTCAGCTTTTGGGGCCGCAAACCATCTTCCACGGGTGCTGCCGGAGCCGTCTCAGTCGTCTCTCTGCCCCCCTTTACGTGCTGTGGCTCTCGCACTAGTGATTCTGGCTGGAATTGAGCCTTGGCACGGGTGTCAGCTGGGGTACTCTGCGAGCCGGCTGGCTGAGGCTCAGGCACAGATTTAGAGGAGATAATGGCCATAATTCAAAGGCGAGAAATACAATCAATGGACAAGGCCAATGCTGGATTGTAGATTCTAGAACTTCGTAGTGAGCTTAGTCGACGGACTCTTGTTAGAGTCTGAACAAGTCATTAGCTGTCACAGTCTGATTCTAATCAGAACGAGCGTATTACTCAACCGGGCATAATTCCGCTCACGCGCATCAAATCTGCAACAGTCGGGCAGTAGGGCTCTAATCCTAGCTTTTCGGGATAAACGGGCTGGCGGTAGACAAAGTGACGATATTTGAGGCAGAAGTGATCCCATTCAGCCATGCGAATGTTGAACCAATCGATGATGCGATCGGCTAGCCATAGCGAGACAGGAATCCGAAAGTAAATGCGTTTGCCTAAATACTCACAGACTTCTTCGACAGTACGATTGAGAGTCAGTGCCGGATTGCCGATGATGACCTGACGGGGAGCCTCTGGGCCGGGAGGATGATCCACGAGATGGGTCACCACTAAGGCAATGTCTTTGCCGTGGGCGAAGTGAAAGCTGCCGTCCGCTCGCATAAACCGGATTAGGCCAATCCATTTGGTGACGTCTGTAAGGCCAGCGGAGATGTGGGAATAGGGTTTGTCTTTGTCGCCGCCAAACACCAGAGTGGGAAAAATGGTCGTCACTTGAGGATAAATCGCTAGCTCGGGCAGCTTTAGATAGCATTGATATTTGCTGCGAATATAGTCGGTGCCGATATCTCCAGCGGCTGGGAGAGGCAGATTGTTGCCGTCCAGGATGCTAGCGGTGGAAAAGTAGAGCACTTGTTGGCAGCGATCTCTATCCAGCAGCTCCATTAGCCGGTGGTTGGCGGTCACGTTAATGTCATAAATTTCGGGGGCCCCACCCCAAGACGTGGCCACTAGAATCGCCGTATCGATGGTCTTGAGCACATCAGCGTGGGCCTCAGCGTTACGGATGTCGTCTTGAATTAGATGAATACGGGGCTCATCCTGCCAGTTAAACAGCAGCTTGGCGGGATTACGCACCAGCAAAAACAGCTCGTGGGGCGTCTCGCTCAGCAGCGTTTCGATCAGGTAATGGCCAATGCAGCCGCTGGCCCCGGTCATAAAAATGCGTTTGGGAACGTTGCTTCCAAAAGATTGAATCAAGTCAGACACCGCACTGCCGAAAAATACACTTCACCTTGAAAATCACCACCCAGGTGCTTGGTTCCATACTGGTAGAAACAAAGTACCTGTTACAGTCTAAAACTGTATGTTGGGGTGATCCCAGCGTATCATTCGGATGAAATTCTGCTTCGATGTGCCAGTTAATCACCTGCCTAAAACTTAGCCGACGTGATGAGGCTTGCAGAAGCAAAGCCCAGTCGGCACATCAAAACCAGAACGTTTCTTAAGGCGGAATAGTCTTTAGACCGGAACAGCTAGAAGCCGATGCAGGTTCTTGCCAGTCTCGAAGAAGAAGGCGGCGTTTTCTTCGGGCGTGCCGGGTAAAATGCCGTGGCCCAAGTTAAGAATGTGACCGCGCCGGCCCGCCTTCTGCACCGTGTCAAAAATGCGATCGCGAATAAAGTCTTGGGAACCAAACAGAGCCGCTGGGTCAACATTGCCCTGAACGCATATTTCCGGGCCCAGACGACGACGAGCCTCGGCCATATCCACTGTCCAATCTACGCTGACGATATCGACCCCAGACTCACTCATCAGTTCCAGCACGCCTGCGCTGCCGCTAATGTAAAGAATCAGTGGCGTATGGGGATGCTCCGCCTTAACTTTACGAACCACCTGTTGCTGATAGGGCAGGGCAAAGGTGCGATAGTCCATAGGGCTCAGTTGCCCCGCCCACGAGTCAAAGAGCTGCACCACCTGCGCCCCGCACTCAATCTGATGGCAGGCATAGGTGCCAATGTTGTCAGCCAGCTTGCTCAATAGCTGATGCAGCATAGCCGGTTCTGAGAAGGCCATGCCCTTGATGTTGGCATAGTTTTTGGACGTGCGGCCTTCGACAGCATACGCCGCTAGCGTCCACGGGGAGCCCACAAAGCCCAGCACGGCCGCATCGTTGCCGACCTCAGAGCGCAGTGCTCCCAAAATGGTGCGAATGTAGGGAGTGGCGCTGTCAGGATCCAACTCATGAACCGCATTCACCTGAGCCTGGGTACGAATCGGTGGGTTGATGATGGGGCCTTTGCTTTCCACGATGTCAAAGGGAATGCCCATACCCGTCAGTGGAGTCAAGATATCGGAAAACAGAATGACGCCATCAGGACGAAAGGCGCGCCACGGCTGCAGCGAAATTTCGATCGCCAGCTCGGGATTCTCAGACCGCTCTCGAAACGACGGATACTTTTCTCGTAAATCGCGGTAAACCTTCATGTAGCGCCCAGCTTGCCGCATCATCCAGACGGGCGGGCGCTCTACCAATTCGCCACGAGCGGCCCGGAGCAATAAAGGTTCCTGATTTAAACCAGCCATTGAAGCTTTACCTATGTTTACGAATTTTTTAACGTAATCGTTAGCGTAACATTCAGCAAATACCGCTTCTTCCGAGCTTCTTGGGACGCTAGCATTTTTCGACGAGAGAGGGCGATCGCTTCAACGTAGAATAAAGGTCACAAGGACATTTGAAGCCCTCCAAAACATCGGCATGAGTATCGTTAATTTTTTTGAAACAGTTGCAGGCACCTGGTTTTCGCAGCGTACCACTCACTTTGCACCGGGTCAGCCGTCACAAACGGGGCAAACCACCCTCAAGATTACCCATGTCGATTTCAGCAATCCTCGTATTGCGACCGTCTGCCAACAGTGCAACGCCGATGCAAACGCCGTTATTTTTGCGTTTTTGATTCAGCAAGAGGGGCAAGCGAGCCTTTATGGCAGCGGCAGCAGTGCTCCCAAAAGCACCACTCTGATGGTAGGCCTGAAGTCGTCCGATCCCGCGGCGGGACAGTTCATAAGTCAGACTGAGGGGGAACCAGCGATCGTGGGCCATTATGCCCTCGAAGAAGAGGTCTTAACCCTCAGCGTCCGCAATGACAAATTTGAGTCCGACGAGCGCCTGTGGTACATGAACCCCAATTTGCGAATGCGTACCAGCCTGGTGAAGCGAGCCGATGGCATTCGGATGTCCTCGTTTTGTTCAGAGATTCGCCGCTCATCCTGAGTGCCAGCGGTTGTGCTTTCAGGTACGCGGTCTTCAACATTCTATGTGTCGGCTTTGTCCTCAAGGCGACTTGAACCCTCCATAATAGGAACTCGTAAGACACCGCTAAGGCTGAGCGATCATATTCACCCCAGCAGAAGTTGCAAACTGAACAGACTTCAAGGTCTAAGGTCTGCTAGTGAAAGATCTGAA
>JBCCNE010000344.1:0-5616 GCA_039026015.1 Cyanobacteria bacterium P01_C01_bin.70
TACTGCTGCTCTAGGCCATAAGCCAGCGCTGCCGCCGTCGGTTCATTGAGAATCCGCTTTACTTCTAGCCCGGCGATACGCCCGGCATTTCGCGTTGCCTGCCGTTGAGCATCGTTGAAATAGGCTGGCACCGTAATCACTGCCCCCGTTACGGGCTGCCCCAGATAGCGACTAGCTTCTTCCGCCAGCTTGCGAAGAATCATTGCTGACACCTCTTCCGGCGCAAATTCGCGCTCTAGCCGCGGACACTGAATGCGTACCTCGTTGTTGTCACCTCGACGAATGGTGTAAGGCACGCGCTTCGAGTCGGCCGTCAGTTCGCCATATTTGCGACCCATATATCGCTTCACGCCGTAAAACGTATTCTGAGGATTTAACACTGCCTGGCGCCGTGCCATCTGCCCCACTAAACGCTCGCCGTCTTTACTAAAGGCCACTACGGAAGGGGTCGTTCTCATGCCTTCGGCGTTAGCGATGACTACGGGCTTGCCGACCTCCATCACAGAGACCACTGAGTTGGTTGTGCCAAGGTCAATACCAACAACTTTGCCCATGCGACTCGTGTCTCCTCGCTTTTCCCGTGTCCTAACTGCGTTAACTTAGTCTTCCGTCTGCGATGTCCGGACCGATAGTGCTGTTGTGACATGGCACAGACAGCTTTCCGACAGTTTTACCAGCTATGCAGCCAGTCTACAAGCTCCTGAGTCAGAGTTTTCAGAACGTTCGCAACGGGTCTGTCTATTACACAATATATATGGTAGACCTTTGCTTTTGCGGCATGCAGTCTGACGGCCCTAAATCATCGAAGATGCTCATCATAGGAAAGTTCCGGAGATTCCTCAATGGGGCAGTGACTGGAAGGATGACCTCACGATTGAGCTCGCAATTTTGTGAAAGTAGGGAATCGATCAAGGCCAGCAAATATTTACAGTGAAAGCTCCCTGTGGCCAAGATAATGTCTACAGCATCTTCCAAAAGTCCCTGACATCCACGTATTTGTAAAAGCCCGGAATTGCCTTCGAAGATTGTGATGGTTAGACTGATGTGTCATTCCACAGCGATCGCCGATGAAGTTGAGACTGCCTTCTCGAAAACTGCTGATGCAAGCATTCTTAGTTGTGCTCTCAGCGTTTTTAGTTATCCATCTCTGGCAGGCTCCAGTAGTTTATTCCACCGCGATCGCCCCCGATGAGATCCGCGCGGTGTGGCTGACCAACTACGGCACCAGCTTGATGTATCACACGACTCGCTTGGATGACGTGGTTGCCAACCTGGCTCGGCACCATCTAAATACTTTGCACCCTGCCGTCTGGAATCGAGGCTACACGCTATATTCCAGTCGAGTCGCGCAAAAAGCCGGGGGCATTCGCCGCGATCGCCTCACCTCGCTGCCCTTCATGCCGGGGCAAGAGCCGCTCAAAGCCACGATTTATCAGGCGCATCGACAACATTTAAGACTGATTCCCTGGTTCGAATACGGCTTGATGATGCCGATTAGCTCCGCTATTGCCCAGCGGCATCCCGACTGGCTGACAACTACCCTAGCGGGCGAAACAGTGGCTGGCGGCACTGCAGTTGCCATTGCGAATCCCTTACTCCGACCGCTGTGGCATCTCAAGCAGGAAGCTACAGGAGCAAATCAGGGCTGGTTAAATCCCTTTCACCCTGAAGTGCAGACGTTTTTGGTGGATTTGATTACCGAGGTCGTGCAGCGGTATGCGGTTGACGGCATTCAGCTTGATGATCACTTCGGCCTGCCGGTCGAATTCGGCTACGACCCTTACACGCAGGCCCTTTATCAACAGGAGCACAACGGCATCAGCCCCCCCGAAAATGCCACCGATCCGGAATGGATGCGCTGGCGGGCGGCCAAAATCACTCAGCTCATGGGTCAGATTGCTGCAGCGGTGAAAGCCGTCAACCCCCACGCGATTGTGTCGCTGTCGCCCAACGCGTCTGAATTTGCTTACGATAGCTATCTGCAAGACTGGCGCACCTGGGTGGATCAGGGCTGGCTGGATGAGGTGATCGTGCAGGTTTACCGCGATGATTTGGCGGTATTGGAGTCGGAACTGCAAAATCCGGGACTGTTGGCCGTGAATCAGCAACTGCCAATGGGCATTGGGTTATACACGGGCCCGGCACTGAGCGCCAAACCCATCGAAACCATCCAGCAAGAGATGACTGCCGTTAAAGCGGCGGGATATCAAGGCATTGCTTTCTTCTGTTGGGAGACGACGTTGTGGATATTCAAAGACAGCGTTGCTGATCAGGTGCGTGAAGCATTCACGCAGCAGTTTTCGGCTTGACTGGTGGAGAGGACTGCGGTGGGCGCTCGCTTCAGCCCATTTCAGGAAACTCTGAGGCCAGCTTATTGCTGATTCAGCCGCGTATTCTCAGCAGCAGGACACTAGGTGAACTCATGGCCATTCCCGTTTCAATTCGCACCAAAAACGACTTTCTTCTTGATTTGTGTAAAATCCCGTTGATCGGCGGATTTGCCATTGTCCTGATTGCCTTTGGCCCACCCACCTTGCTAATCCTACTGGGCGCTCTGGGCGCTTGGATAGCCGGATTTAAGCAGCTTTTTTTCACAAGTTTTTAGAGCCCTCGCCTATTTATATCGCGACAATGTTTGCCTTGAGCGTCATGTGGAATTTGGCTGCCATACGCCTATGGAATTTAAGCATTCGGATTCTTTACATTCCTGCCTGGGCAATCGGCCTAATAGGAATTGTGACCGGACTGCTCATGCACTTCAACCCAACCTGATTAGCCAAAGCCATCTTCTAAAGACCGTTTGAGCTTTAGGAGACACAAGACAGAAGGTATTGTCTTCACTTTAAGCTGCTGGATTCGTTCAGGCATTGGAACTTTTTGGGTTGCTTGGCAAATTGATCGTTCCGTTTCGCACATTCCCGTTTAGACTGGCAACGACCAATCTGCTCAAGCCAGCGCTTACTCACCGAGTCTCCAATGTCTCTATCCGCGCAGTCATCATTGTCTAGCGATCGCCCCTCCGAAAAAGCTGACCTACGTCGCCGTTTGCTCAAGGCGCGTCAGGCGATTCCCCCGCAACAGTGGCGACAAAAAAGCGATCGCATCTGTGCCCATCTACAGCGCTGGCCCACTTTTCAACAGGCCCGCTGTGTTCTGACTTATTGGAGCTTTCGCAACGAACCTGACCTAAGTCCCCTGATGGATCATCGCCGCTACTGGGGACTGCCCCGCTGCGTCGGCAAAAAAATGATCTGGCACCAGTGGCAAGGCCCGCAATTCATGCAGACCGGGAAATATGGCATTATCGAACCTATGCCCCAGTGCCCCGAAATTCACCCCGACATGGTGGATTTGATTTTGGTGCCTGCGGTGGCCTGCGCTGTCACCGGCTATCGCCTCGGCTACGGCGGCGGCTACTACGATCGTATGCTCACCAAACCCCAATGGCGACAGAAACCAGCAGTGGCGATCGTCTTTGAATATGCGCGCTTGCCCAAGTTACCCCAAGACATTTGGGATCAACCGATGCAGGGAATTTGCACTGAGTCTGGGCTATTTTTGCAGACCTAAGGACGACCTTGACACCTGACTTCGGGGCATAAAGTTTCTTGCAATGAAATTTCCCTGTACTTCGCTTAAGTATCATTTCTTAGGTTGAAGTGCTGGCCTATCGAATTCTCTGTTTCGTATTTCGCATTCCGTATTCGTTTGGTATCGTCAGAGCCTGGGAGAATTGCAAGACATATATACCGATGAATACGCGCACGGAAACTGACAGCATGGGCCCTATTGAGGTGCCCAGAGATCGCTATTGGGGGGCGCAAACGCAGCGATCGCTTCACTATTTCAATATTGGTGAAGATGTGATGCCGCGAGCGCTGATTCGGGCGTTTGGCATTCTTAAGCGATCGGCGGCGGTGACAAATCGCGACTTGAGCAGATTAGACGCAGCCCAAGCAGACCTGATTGTGCAGGCAGCCGACGAGGTGATTGCCGGCCAGCTAGACGACCACTTTCCGCTGCGGGTGTGGCAGACGGGCAGCGGCACCCAGACCAATATGAACGCCAATGAGGTGATTGCCAATCGGGCGATTGCGTTGGCGAATGGTGAGTTAGGCAGCAAAACGCCTATCCATCCCAACGATCATGTAAATTGCGGGCAGTCTTCCAACGATACATTTCCGACGGGGATGCATGTTGCTGCCGTCGAACAAATCGTGCATCAGCTGCAGCCCGCTGTCGGCCGCTTGCGCGATGCCTTGGCGGACAAAGCTCAGACGTTCGACGACATCATCAAAATTGGCCGCACGCACCTAATGGATGCAGTGCCGCTGACCCTCGGCCAGGAATTTTCCGGGTATGTGGCACAGCTAGACAAGGCGCTACGGCGGCTGGAAGTGAGCCTGCCAGAACTGTACGAACTGGCGCTAGGCGGCACGGCGGTGGGGACTGGCCTCAACACACACCCTGAATTTGCTGATAAGGTAGCAGCAGAAATCGCCCGCTACACCGAACTGCCCTTTGTGTCGGCGCCCAATAAGTTTGCTGCGCTGGCAGCCCACGATGCGATCGCGGCTACCAGCAGCACCCTCAAAACCCTGGCAGTGGCTCTGATGAAAATCGCTAACGACCTGCGTTGGCTGGGCTCTGGCCCTCGCTGTGGGCTGGGTGAGTTAAAGCTGCCGGCCAACGAACCCGGTTCGTCTATCATGCCGGGAAAGGTGAACCCAACCCAGTGCGAGGCGATGACCATGGTGTGTGTGCAGGTGATGGGCAACGACGCTGCGATCTCCTTTGCCGCCAGTCAAGGCAACTTTGAACTCAACGTGTTTAAGCCGGTGATGATTCACAATTTGCTGCACTCGATTCGCTTGCTCAACGACGCCTGCCGCACGTTTACAGATTATCTAGTCGTAGGTCTGGAGCCCAACCGCGAGCAAATCCAGCAGTTTCTGGAAAACTCACTAATGCTGGTGACGGCACTGAATCCGGTGATTGGATACGACAAGGCGGCTCAAGTTGCCAAGAAAGCCTACGCCGAAAATACGACGCTGCGGGCAGCCTGCGTCGCGCTGGACTTTCTCACCGGCGAAGAGTTTGATCAGCAGGTGCAGCCCGCCAACATGGTGCAGACTCAAGCTCAGGGCGCGTCATCATTGAATGCTAAAAACTTTGTAGGATAAGCCTTACCGTGCCCGTCTAATTTCCCAAGTGAGAAGCTGAAACTTTTATTTCCGCAGCATTGGGTTGCGAAATGATGACCACCCCTAAAAAGCCGCCTCGAATCAACGAGTAACTTTTCCCAGCCCGCTTCTGCGCGATCGCAACAGCCGCAAACTACGACGAAACCAACGGTAGAACAGCCGCACACCATCCAGCATCCAGTAAGGGACTCGGAGTCTGACAGGCATGATAATGGGTCGATAAATCCACCAGTAGCCCCGTTTAAGATCTTCCCAGGCCCGACAGGGAGACGTTTTCATAAAGTCTGAAATATCAACGACTAACCCCTGTCCATTGCTCAACATAACGTTGCGGCCATGAACATCGTGGGGAAATAAGCCGCGATCGCGAGCATAGTCTAAAGCGGCATCAATATCCCGAATCACTTGAGAA
>JBCCNE010000345.1:0-5592 GCA_039026015.1 Cyanobacteria bacterium P01_C01_bin.70
AATCTAAAATTGCAGCTTATTTATGTTCCTTGGATCAAAATTATGATAGCTGCGACCAATATTATCAAGATCAAGAAGTGAGGAAACCGCATCCTTTCATCTGAGACATTCGACTCAAACCCACACCAAAGACAACGATAGTGGTTTTCATGCGGTTGAGCTAAAGCAGCCTTGCCACACTTTGGGCAAGGTTGTAAATCCCGACGAGACTCTTGAACTGTATATGACATAGGCTTAGCACCATTTACTTCTACTAATATGTGTCGGCAGAAAGAATAATGTGACGCAAGCGTATTTACTGGCGGGCAATTGAATAGAAAATCTGGCAGCAATCAAGGGCATCCCAGTTCTAAAAATAGCGTGAGATATAAATCTTCTCTCGAATTTGGTGCAGAAAAATTATCCAGTCTATTTTTCTGAATTCAAGAAAATAGACTGGAAAGTCAAGGTTATTCATCCTTAATATCAATCCAGAAAACTCAAAGAAATGTTCAAGAAAACTTCATTGCAGCCACAACGATCGCTCTCGTTATTGCAATCGCTGGAAAAAATCACCCTAAACAGGCCCTTACCCTAAATGGACAAGAGCCTGCACTTCAAGCCTCGCTGAATTTTTAGAGTACGATTAGGCAGCAGATAAAAAAACCTAAAGCGATCGTAAACCAAGAGACTGACTCTTCAACAAAGATGTTATAGAGCCTCTGTTTTATTTGCAATAGAGGCAATTTTTCCCTAATAGGGCGTTTGTCAGACAGATAAATTCCTTTGCAGGCTGAGCTAACAGAGGTTTGTTCCACCAGCAGCAGTTGATTTAATGACTGCCGCAGGTCATAAGAGTGAGTCGCATCAAAGACCATTTCCATTCTGGGATGCTCAGTGCCGAGCCCTCGATAGCGAGCTTTCTCATGTCCACGAGCAGTAGAAAAGCACATCAGTATTTCACGCTCGTGCTCACTTAAAATATCCTCTTGAACTCGCGCGGATTCATTCCTAAAGTGAGTCAAAAAGTCTCTGTCTTCATATAAACCAGCCTCTTGAAAAGTCATCTCATCGACTTCATGAATGAGGCAGCTTAAGACATCATCCGACTCTGCTAGCTGCAAGATATCAGCCATCCTAATAACCTGCAATTCAGATAGCTGGGGCAGATTTGCCAAGTAGGAATACTCGGCCAGAGCCTTTCTGCATTCTGCATTAGAAGCATTAAACGATGCTCTGAAATTATCTCCTTCTTTTGGTCGCATAGAAATCGCACCAATCCTTCATATAGTCCATTTGAGTTGCTGACTGCTTTCGTCTCTAAGCCTTTATAGACGTTAATTATTGACAGACAACATGCCTTTTCTCAGCTTTTCTAAAGCTCGTTCGCCTTGTTTTCTTAGTTTCATAATCAAGGCAGCAGTGTGCTTAGGCTCAATGCCAAGTTCCACCAAAATATAGGCGATCTCTTTCCAGGAATGGCCTCTAATAATCCTTAGCGTAATCACCTGCTGGTCTCTTTCTGATAAAGAATCAAAAGAACTCCACATCAGGTTGATAGTTGTCTGATTTACGCTTTCTGTGTAAGGCGCTTCGATCGCTAGCTCGCGACTCCTGCGGCCAGATAGCTTTTGAGCAATTCTGACATGACGCTGACGGAGTCGATATTTTTCCAAGATAATCAGCTGTGACGTTCGTGCAAGATAGGCAGGCAAATTATGAATAGTTTTGCCTGCATTAATCTGACGTCGAACCCGCAAATAGGCTTCGACAAGAATCTCACTTTCTTGCCAATCAGGATAGAGTCCTACTTGGTTAAGCGATCGCCGAATAAAGAAAATTAGGTTACTGGAAGTTTTGACCTCCTCTAAGGATAATGAACGTTTAACCACTTCATTGAGCAATTCCAACTGCTGACGAATCTCATTCATAGGGGTTTTTTCCTCCTATATGAATGTGTCATACACTTTAAAAGCGTGACATTACAGTTTGAAACTGCCGTTAAGACGCAGCTAGAAATAGCATTGACGCACCGCTGAATAACCCTCATGTTTATATGTGACTGACGATAACGGGAGTGTGACCCTTCCTTTACAGTTCTTAATGGAAGCTCGGGACCTAGAGCGCATCATTAATTAATGCTGGAAACCTTGTGAAATCCACATTACTGCGCCCGTCCCAACTTCCTGAATGAGAAGCTGAAACCCTGGCTGCTGAGACATTAGACAGCTGAATGATGGCAGCTCCCAAAATTTTGACGCAGTGGATATCGTTTAAGGATAATGGCTTGCTGAGAGACGGGCCTGCTTAGGTAATGCGATGGTGCGACTACAGACTGGCCCCACCGACTTAGAGGATGGCGCGATCGCCCTCACGGTTGAACAAATGGCCGCGCTTGACGCCCTGGAGAACTTTTCCCACAGCACTGAAAAACTGTACCTGCTAACGGGCTATGCCGGAACGGGCAAAACGACGCTGCTGCAGGTGTTTATCCGGGGGCTGCGAGAACAGGGCGACGATCGCAAAATTGTGCTGTCGGCCTTTAGTAATAAGGCCACCAAGGTGCTAGCCAGCATGGCCGATCAGTGGCAGCTCGACATTGACGCGATGACCTGCTGCACCCTGCTAGGTTTGCGTCCCGTGATTAATGAGGACACCGGCAATCAAGAGTTTCAGCTCGATCGCAAACAGGGCAGCCAGGTTGACCGCTACAGTTTGGTGATTGTCGATGAATGCTCAATGGTGAATGAGGAGCTGTGGCGCCTGCTGGTGAATGCGGTCTCAAACCTGTACGGCAGCACGCAAATTTTATTTGTCGGCGACCCGGCACAGTTGCCCCCGGTGAATGAGCCTGAGTCCGCCTGCTTTCGCGAAATCATCCACAAATCGGAGCTGACGGAGGTGGTGCGATATGGCGGCGCCATTGGCGTCATTGCCGAAGATATTCGCCGTAATTTGGAGCGCGATCGCCTGCCTCACTTTCAGAGTGATGTGAATGGCGATCGCACCGAGGGCTGTTTTGTGGTGCCGCGATCGACGTGGGAAACCCTCATGCTGCGCGCCTTCACCAGCGACGCTTACCAGATAAATCCAGACCAGGTACGCGCTTTGGCCTACACAAATCGCCGCGTGGCTCAACTGAACCAAAAAATCCGGCGCGCCATCTACGGCGCTACGGCGCTACGTTTCGTTCCCGGCGAGCGGCTCATTGCGCTGAATCCCTGCCTAGATGAGGAATCAATTATTTTGCCAACTTCCGCCGAATGCGAAGTTATCGAAGCCCGCCGCAGTCGTGAGGGGGAATGGCCAGTTTGGCTGCTATCTGTAGAAACGGAAGAGGGCACCTTTCGCACTCTGCGGGTGCTGCATGAATCAGGAGAGAGCGAATTACAGCTTAAGCTCGATGATTTTGCTCGCAGCAAAAACTGGATGGCCTTCTGGGATTTGAAGCAGTTCTTCCATGACGTGGACTATGCCTACAGTCTCACGATCCACAAAAGTCAGGGCTCCACTTTTCAAGATGTGTTTGTCGATGTGCCGTCAATGCTCGCCAACCGCAACGTCATCGAGCGCAATCAACTCTGCTACGTCGCCTTCACCCGCGCCGCTCAGCGACTATTCCTTTATCAGTAAAGCCACTGAGTTATCAGGTTTGCACAGCAGGGCATGTTGAGACAGCAAATATCCTTAGCACTCAGCGTTTAACCCATGCTCAAACCGACCTCCATCCGTAAGCGCATTGTTATGGGATATGTTTTGCCTCTGTGTGTTGCTGTTTCCGGGATTGCCACTGGCCTGGTAATCGGCAAAAACCACACTAACCAAGCCTTAAAAGTGCAGGAAGTAACCATCTCCGAGCGTAAGCTCTTGGATACAATTCGGCTCAGATTGTTAGCATATCGCCCGACTAAAGATTTTGCGCCCACACTGGCTAGCCAAGACGCCTTTCGAGCCGAGAGCGAGCGGTTGCTCACGCTGCTTAAAGAAGTGCAAGTTTTGACTGCGTCACTCAGAGACATACATAGCGAGGTAGACCATGCTGTAGATTTGTCTGTGATTCAAGCAAGTCTCCAATACGACCCTAATGAAACTCGCCCGGATGTCCACGAGGCGGCTACCGGCGGCAATCCCGATCAGATCATCACAAGTATTAATCAGCTTGAAGACCATCAGGTAATCTATGACACCCTTGATGGACTAGAAGTCGCGATTATTGACTTTGAGCAACGGGCGCAACGCTTTATCAGTGAAGTCGAAGGGTTGACAGGCTACTCTAATCGTCAAGCGCTCTCTCAGCAGGCACTTCTGAGATTTGTCCAAGATCCAGAATTCCACCAAATACTCAGTGCGATTGATCAACTGGGTGCCTTTGACACACAGCTTGAACTGCGAGAAAGTGCTGCCAATGCAGCCCTTAATGATGCTTTTCGGCTGCAGACACTGATTATTCTGCTTAGCCTTTTGATATCCGTACTGCTCGCCAGTTTGGTGGCCTGGCAGAATAGCCGGGCAATCGCTCACCCGCTGACGACAGTGACCGACATTGCCCGCCGCGTCACCCAAGAAAATGACTTCAGTCTGCGGGCCTCAGTTCACAGTCAAGATGAAGTCGGCATTTTGGCCAATGCCCTCAACCAACTGATTCAACAGGTGCAGCAACTGCTGGATAGCGTTAAGCAGAAAAATACTGACCTCTCTGAAGCGCTGTCCCAACTTAAAGAACAGCAAGTCCAACTCGTACAAGCAGAAAAGATGTCTAGCCTAGGGCAACTTGTAGCAGGCGTTGCCCACGAAATTAACAATCCGGTTAATTTTATTCACGGTAATATTGCCCACATCAAAGAGCATGTTGATGATGTGCTGCTATTACTCGATGAATTGAGGGAGAGGCATCCCGAGGCGATCGCGGATATAGAAGAAACCTATGAAGATCTAGAGCTTGACTTTATTCAAGAAGATTTAGGAAAAATATTGACTTCTATGCGCGTGGGAACAGGAAGAATCCGAGAGATTGTTGTATCTTTACGTAATTTTTCGCGATTAGATGAAGCGGACTATAAAGCAGTTAATTTACATGAAGGTATCGACGGCTCTTTGATGATTTTATGCCACCGTCTCAAGGCTAGCTACGAACGTCCTGCTATTGAAGTCAAGCGCAATTATGGTGAACTCCCAATAGTAGAGTGCTATCCGGGTCAGCTTAATCAAGTCATCCTCAATATTTTAACTAATGGAATCGATGCCATTGAAGAACGCTACTTCAGAGAACCTAAAACGCAGCCTAAAATGCCACTGACAATCACTGTTGAGACTCAATTATGGCAAGAAAATTGGATCGAAATAGCTATTAAAGATACGGGAATTGGCATGTCTGAAAAGGTAAAGCAGCGAATCTTTGAAAAGTTTTACACTACAAAATCTGCTGGCGCAGGGACCGGTCTCGGCATGTCCATCAGCCATCAAATCATTGTCGATATCCACCATGGCGAGTTGGCGTTTGAGTCTACTCAAAATCAAGGTACTACGTTCTTTATCCGCATTCCTATTCAACAAGACTGGAAAATACCCGCCGTGCAAAACGCCGATGATTTGGCAGCAGCTGGCATCAATTGA
>JBCCNE010000346.1:0-5588 GCA_039026015.1 Cyanobacteria bacterium P01_C01_bin.70
ATTCCTAATCCCGAGCTGTCCACAAACGTAATTTTTTCCAAGTCAATCAATAGCGTATCCACTCCCTCATCCAGCGCCGAGTCAACTTCTTTGCGAAAGGTCTCTGCTTGGGTGCCATCGAGAATACCAGTAGGCTCAAGAATACGAATATTGGCTTCCATAAGTTCCTCATAAATCTGCATATCGGCTGTTCGTGAAAATTCAGGATCAGCAATGGGTCACTGGACGTAACTTACTGTTTCAGGTTGCCCGTGTTACCCCTAAATACACAATATTTGAGCCAAGTTAGGATGATTTTGACAGATTTTTGACTAACTTGACGGCGATGGCGCCAGTTTGTAAAGGCGATGAGCTGTCATAGCTGCTAATCACCATGGGCCCTAGATGGGCACTGAAAGGCTGCCCGGCTGCGGTGACGGCTTGGAGCCATGGCAATCGTTTAGCTAACAGAGGTGATAAGGCGGGCCAGTTGAGATAAGTCAAATCAGTATCAGCTGAGGCCAACTGCTGGATCAATTGGTCAAGAGCAGGACGGGATACAGGCGCTGCGGAAGACTGCTGCCACACCTGCTGCAATCCCGCGAACGAGGTCGTTAGCACTTCATAGCCCCGTATCGAAGTATGAACGCCTATGACCTGAGTCTTTAGGCTGAGCGGGCTGTTGTCTCCGGTGCGGTTGAGCGAAGATTGAGTCCAAACAGTGACGGGACGCGATTCATAATTGAGGCGGCTAACGGTAAGTCCTTGAGCTTTAGCAAGGGCATCGACTGTGGCAAACTCCTCCGGCGTTGTCTGAGTCAGCAGCAGCCAAGCGGGCAGAGTTCCGGGTAAAAAACCGAGAGCATAATCGCCTTGCAAAGCGGAGCCCAACTCTGATATCGCTAAGTTAGCGTTCAGAGCTAGCGGGTTAAATATTGCTTGAACAGCCTGTTGCGTAACCTGATAGCCGCCAAAATTGCTGTTTAGCGTCGCTAACCGCTGTGACAGGTGCCCTCCCACTGTGGCAAACAGAGTGTCGTCAGGCAGCATCGCCAACATTGACTGCGGTGACGATCGCGGTTCTGGTGGAGAAGTCAGACTCGAAGCAAACGACAGACCGGGAGCAGCGGCGATCGCCGTATTGCCCAAAAGTCCTCCAGAGAACGCCTTAAAAGACACAAAGACAAAGTTGGCGCGCTGGCCCGCCGACTTGATAGGCTGCTGCATCGCTGGGTCTTCACTCCCCAACCAGGCCAATAGGCTCGGCAGGTTAGCAGTCATCCAACCGATACGATTAGGGGGCAGCGTAGCGATCGCCTCGCGATAGGGCGGAGCTTTTGCCAAGCTAACGTCAGGGGCGCGATAAGTCGCAATCGCCTGCCGCAAGACTCGACTGTCATTAGCCAGCAGCACATAGCGATCGCCCACGATGGCCGTTGCTAAAGCCTCCAAAGCGACGTCAGACGACGATATGCGTAACGGCGATGAGGCCGCTGTCGTTAGCGGTTGGTCAGAAATTAGGGCAATGCCTGCAGCGGTTTCAAAAATTAGGTTGCGGCCCCGGGCGGCACGCTGTTGCCAAAGCAAGTGTAGGGCCTCTTGAGCCGCACTCGCATCCCGACAGCTAAGGACGGCTAGGTAACCAGCCTGCAGCCCGTTAGCAACATCGTGGTCCAAATCAACAGCCGTAATGGCAAAAGAAAGTTCCTGATCGAGCCAAGGACGCACATCCGCTTCGTAGTCCCACCCTAGCCAGTCTTGCAAAGACTGCTGGAGCGATCGCCATTCTTGTCGAGCAACAGAGCGCTGAGCCGCAGAGGTCAATAGCTGCCGCAGTTGCCAGAGGCGATCTGGGCGGGCCAACAGCGACACCATCAGTGGGGACTGTCGAGGTATAAACTGCGCCGCCATTGGCCTTTCTTGTCCGCCTTCGGAGAGCAGCACTCGCGGGTTCTGCGCCGTGAGCCCCCAAAAGCCGACACCCCCGAGCAAAACCAACAGCCCAGCGAACAGGGCGATCGCTGAATAGAAGGTGCGCGATTTCATAAAATCTCTTTACCCGTACGCAGAAGCATTGCTGGTCTAACGAATTGGACCAGATCTCGTGACTAGTGTATTACTCCAGCGTCACCTTCTCAGCGGGCGATTTACAAGTTGGAAGACTGAGTCTGTTGTCCCCATTCTTCCCGTTCTAGCTCCCTAGAAATTGGCTCCTGGAAACTCACGCCAAACGCCAATGAGCTGACCTTGCAACTGCACCTGATCAGCCGGAAACGTTTGAATTTCAAAGCTCTCGTTGGCAGGCACCAGCTCAACCATATCGCCCTTAAGTTGAAAATACTTAAGCGTCGTACCGTCGGGAACCTGAGCGGCCACAATCGTGCCGGTGCGCACTCGTTTAGGGTCTTTAATTGGCCGCATAATGACAACGTCGCCATCGCAAATCATGGCGTCGATCATGCTATCCCCCTTGACGTTTAGGGCATAGTCACCTGGCTTAGTGTTGAAGTTACCGGGGTTAAAAGAGGGCGTTTCAGCATCGGCCTGGGCTTCATTAACATAGCCAGCGGCAATGTCGCCGTAGATGGGAATGCCTTGAACATCATGAAGAATTCGAATCGTTCGGGCGCGGCCTTCTTCCCAATCGATATAGCCTTTCTTACGCAAATGATCGAGACGGCTCTGAATTGGCGCAGGCGACTTAAGATTCATAGCGCGCATCATCTGCCGAATTGAAGGCGAATGCTGGTTATCGCGAATGTAGACAACAAGCCAGTCGTAGAGTTCTTGTTGCGCTTCGGTTAAAGGTTCCATTCCGCCTTCCTCGGCTCAGCCGACTTTATTTCAAGCACAAATGTACCATCTGTAGTTCAAAAAGTCTACCAAAAGTTTTGTGAAAAATTATCTGCTACTCAATGAGTGCTTGCTGTCATTATTCTGCTGTTCATCGTCTTGATAGCTGGGGTAGCCATCTCCGTTGCCAGCGAGGTTGACGATGCCAAATGGTGAGAAGGTTGGCTGATTGTATCTGTTCGAGAGCTTGATTGATTGCAGTTTCATTTCATTTCAGGCCCAGTTGCACCCGCCAAAGTCCGGCGTAGAGGTCGCTGCGCTCCAGCAGTTCCTCGTGAGTACCCCATTCCACTAGTTGTCCCTGCTGCATCACATAGATGCGGTCGGCCTTACGGATCGTGGAAAGACGATGGGCGATCGCAATTGTCGTCCGGTTTTGAGTAATCTTGTCTAGCGATCGCTGGATGGCTGCTTCCGTTTCGTTGTCGACTGCTGATGTGGCTTCATCAAGGACGAGAAGCGGGGGATTTTTGAGGATGGCCCGAGCGATCGCCAACCGCTGGCGCTGTCCTCCTGACAGCTTTTGTCCCCGTTCGCCAACGATTGTGTCGTAGCCTTGAGACAGCCGTTCAATAAAGTCGTGAGCTTCCGCCACGTGAGCCGCCTGGATAATCGCCTCGCGGTCAGCGGCAAACGTGCCGTACGCAATATTGTCAGCTACCGTGCCGTGAAAGAGAAAGACATCTTGGCTGACCAGACCAATCGCCTGCCGTAGGTCTTGGGGGGCCAGTTCTCGCACGTCGATGTCGTCAAGGGTGATGCGTCCAGCATTCACCTCATAGAGCCGCAGCAGCAGCTTTACCAACGTGCTTTTTCCAGATCCCGTGGCGCCGACGATGGCGACCGTAGAGCCAGCGGAAATTTTGAGCGTTAAATGCTGAATGACTGGGGTATGACTGCCGTAGGCAAACGTGACACCTTCGAAGCGCACGTCGCCCTGCACATTGCTCACAGGCAAGCGCCGCGACCCCGGATGTAGCGTGCTGGGTGTATCCAACAAGTCCATCACGCGGTTGGTCGAGGCCATCGCCCGCTGATATTGATCCAGCGTTTCGCCCATGTGGGTCAGGGGCCACAGGAGTCGCTGTGTCAAAAATACCAGCACGCTGTACGTTCCCACGGCTAACTGACCATTCACCGCCATGAGGCCACCAAAGATTAGCGTCGTGGTAAAGCCCAACAAGATCAGAATGCGGATAAGCGGAATGTAAGCCGCACTAAATGCAATCGCCCGCCGATTACTTAGTCGATAAGCTTCACTTTCTTCCTGTATGCGCTCAATTTCATAGCCTTCAGCAGTAAAGCTTTTAATGGTGAGAATGCCGGATAAATTATTGGAAAGGCGGCTATTGAGCACGCTCACTCTTTCCCGGACGGCTGCATAGCGAGGCGCTAACAGCTTTTGAAACGCGATCGCCCCCCAAATCACAAATGGCATCGGCAAAATCGCCATCCAGGCCATCGACGGTGCCAGGCTTATGAAAGCTCCACCCACCAGCAAGATGGTTGTCAGCACCTGTAGGACTTCATTGGCCCCGACGTCTAAAAATCGCTCAAGCTGATTGATGTCATCGTTCAGCACGGCTATGAGGCCGCCCGTGCTGTGATCTTCGAAATAGGCTAAATCTAAATCCTGTAGATGATCATAGGCCTCGATTCGGAGGTCGCGCTGCATGGTTTGGGCCAGGTTACGCCACAGCACCGAATAGGCGTATTGAAAGGCCGATTCGAGCCCCCAAGTAATAATCGTTAGCGCCGTCAGCACCAAAAACTGCACTCGCACGCTGGGAATTCCCCATCCGGCAATCCAAGAGTCCTCTTGTTTAACCACAACATCGACCGCTAAACCAATCAATACTGGCGGTGCTAGATCAAAGAATTTATTCGTAACGGAACAAATGCTTGCCAACCAGACTTGACGGTAATATCGTCGGCCGTAGCGCACCAGGCGCTGAAGCGGATACGGGGAAGCCATAAACTAGCGAACCAATGGGGTAGAGCTTAAAGAAAAATATTAACAAAACCTAAAGTTGATTGAGCTGCGATTGCCGATTGCCATCTTAAAGTGCTGATGCTATCAGCCTTGACCTATCTTCCCCTGACCTGGCTTGCAACGCTGCAAGGCCCAACTAGAAATTGCGGAAATGCTTAGCCAGACGTGAGTAAGCAGCGATATTCGCGATCGACACACTGGCCTTATTGGGATCATCGTCAATTTCGTTCTCACCTACCAAGCAGTAGCCGTCAGGCATGATTGTGTAGCTCAATTGGGCGGCATCAAGGGGCACATCTTTAAGATTTGCGCCCAGCAGATTAGTCCCAAACAGGGAAGCCCCTGCCAAATTAGCCCCCTGCATGTCGGCCCCTTGCAAATTAGCCCCGTTAAGATTGGCCCCTGCCAGGCTGGCCTGCTGCAGGTTTGCTTCACTGAGATCGGCACCACAGAGATTAACCGATGCCAGCAGGCCATTTTTGAGGCTCGCCTTGTGCAAATTAGCTCGAATCATGTCAGCCGCAATAAAATTGGTGCGGTCTAGCTGAGCTGACTGCAAGCGAATTCGCAGCAAGGATGCCCCGGTTAAAACCGCTCGACGGAGGTCGGCACGCTCTAGGTTGGCCCCCTCCAGAGCAATAAAAGGCAAGTAGCAGTCTTGCAGGTTAGCCGCCTTAAGCACCAGCTCAGGAAAGGATTCTTGACCAGTTTCGTAGGCAGCCAAAAATTGTTCAACGGTTCTAATCGAAGTTGGCACGGATCA
>JBCCNE010000347.1:0-5588 GCA_039026015.1 Cyanobacteria bacterium P01_C01_bin.70
AGTTAAATGATGACGGCCCCTAAACCAACAAGGCGCTAATTTTTCCCATTGCTCGACAATTACAGGATTTCTGCCGTGACTCTGCAAACTCAAACGCCCGCCACCCCTACCGAAGCCAGCACAACTCCACTGAATCGACAAATGCTGGTCATTCTCGATTTTGGTTCTCAATATTCGGAGCTGATTGCTCGCCGCATTCGTGAAACTGAGGTGTATTCCGAAGTTCTGTCTTATCGCACGACGGCAGCGCAGCTCAAACAGTTGAATCCTCGGGGCATTATTCTTTCAGGCGGCCCCAACTCGGTGTATGACCAAGGGGCGCCCCACTGCGACCCAGAAATCTGGAACTTAGGCATTCCCATCCTAGGGGTCTGCTACGGCATGCAGCTCATGGTGCAGCAGTTGGGCGGGCAGGTTGAGCGCGCTCAGCGGGCCGAATATGGCAAAGCTTCCTTATTAATTGATGATCCCACAGACCTGCTGACTAACGTCGAAGACGGCTCGACGATGTGGATGAGCCATGGCGACTCGGTGACGCAGATGCCTGCTGGCTTTGAGGTGCTGGCCCACACGGACAACACCCCCAGCGCCGCGATCGCCGATCACCAGCGCAAATTCTACGGGGTTCAGTTCCACCCTGAAGTGGTCCACTCCGTTGGTGGACAGGCTCTAATTTGCAACTTTGTGTACCACATTTGCCACTGTCAGCCGACCTGGACGACGGAAGCCTTTATTGAAGAAGCGATTCGAGAGGTGCGAGCCAGAGTCGGCGATCGCCGCGTGCTCCTGGCGCTCTCCGGCGGCGTTGATTCTTCGACTCTGGCTTTTTTGCTGAACCGCGCCATTGGTGATAATTTGACCTGCATGTTCATCGACCAGGGCTTTATGCGTAAAGGGGAACCTGAGCGCCTGGTGAAGCTATTCGAAGAAGAATTTCACATTCATGTCAGCTATGTGAATGCCCGCGATCGCTTTTTGCAGCAGGTCGAAGGCGTCACCGATCCCGAGGAAAAGCGCAAGCGTATCGGCCATGAGTTCATCCGCGTATTCGAAGCCGAATCCCGCCGCCTCGGCCCCTTTGACTACCTGGCTCAGGGTACGCTTTATCCTGACGTGATTGAATCTGCCGACACTAACGTCGATCCTAAAACGGGAGAGCGAGTCGCGGTGAAAATCAAGAGCCATCACAACGTTGGCGGCTTACCTAAAGATTTGCAGTTCAAGCTGGTGGAACCCCTGCGCAAACTATTCAAAGACGAAGTGCGCAAACTGGGGCGATCGCTGGGCCTGCCCGAAGAGATTGTCCGTCGGCATCCCTTTCCTGGCCCTGGTCTCGCGATTCGCATCCTCGGTGAAGTCACCGCTGAAAGACTCAACATCCTGCGTGACGCTGACTACATTGTGCGTGAAGAAATTCGCAATCGCGGTATGTACCATGACTTTTGGCAGGCGTTTGCCGTGCTGTTGCCGGTACGAAGCGTCGGCGTTATGGGCGATCAGCGCACCTATGCCTATCCCATTGTGCTGCGCTGCGTTTCCAGCGAGGACGGCATGACTGCCGACTGGTCACGCGCCCCTTACGAACTGCTAGAGGCCATCTCCAACCGCATCGTCAACGAAGTTGCTGGCGTCAATCGTGTTGTGTATGACATTACCTCGAAGCCACCAGGGACGATTGAGTGGGAGTAGTGGCCGGAATTTGAGGGTGCTAAGGTGGCGGAGTGATGGGGTGATGGGTTGTAGGGCAGGCATCTTGCCCGCGAGCCCAGTAGGGAACCAAGAACCAAGAACCAAAACGAAAACCGAATTTCCCTTTCCGAATTCTGAATTTCGAACTCCGCACTCCAAATTTTGCCAGATGGCACAAACTCGTTCGCGACTCCAAACCTTTGAAGACTTCCTCGCTTATGCCGAAGAGGTCGAAGGCCACTATGAGCTGGAAAGTGGAGAACTGATTGAAGTACCCCCAGAGTCTTACGAAAATTTGCGTCGGGCACTGAGGCTTTACGATATTTTGAGAGGGTTCGTGGGGGATGAGTGTGTTTGTCCTCAGGGATTGGCGATCGCCACACTGAGAAGCCCAAAAACCGCTACCCTGGTTTAACGTTACTGCAGCCTGAGCATCTCGACCAGATGAAAATGCTGGGACAAGCGGCCATTACCCTCGACATGACACCGCCGTTGGTAGTGGTTGAGGTGGTCAGCCCCGGCCCCGAAAATTACCGTCGCGATTTTTTTGAGAAGCGTAATTAGTAGAAGTGGCACAGCATTCCCGAATACTGGATTGTGAACCCGGTGCTGGCCCAAGTAACTGTGTACTCAATGTCAGCAGCGGGTTACGAGGCAGCAGTGTTTAGCGGCGAAGCAGTGGTGAAGTCGCTGACTTTTCCCAAGTGGCAGCAGCAGTCTGCTGCCATGATGTCTCTCTAAGGCGGCGTGACTTGCATCGTTCAGTTTTGAGCAGCAGCAATGTTACCTACCAGCCTGCAACGCCTGCTTAGCTTTCAAACGCAGAGCTGAAAAGGTAAAGATAGGAGAGATCATGAACTTGTTAGCCTACGCCTTTACATCGCTTTTGGTGTGAACGCAGGCAGCCATACTCTGCCAACCTGACTTTTGAATTAGGGTGTTGACTTAGAGCGCACTCTAAGTTCTATGGTAGGAGACATGGATAGCGAACTGTCAATTCAGCAGGTGGCGGCCGTTACTCAACTCAGCGCGCACACTCTGCGGTATTACGAGCGAATTGGCCTGATTGCCCCAATCTTGAGAGCTGCAAGCGGTCATCGGCGCTATTCCAGTCAAGATATTGCCTGGATTAACTTCTTGACTCGGCTGCGGGCAACCGGAATGCCCATTCGAGAGATGCAGCAGTTTGCTGAACTACGGAGACAGGGCGATCGCAGCTTGACTCAACGGCGGCAGTTGCTTGAAATCCACCAGCAGCATGTCTATCAGCAGCTAGATGAACTGACTCGCAACTTGAAGGTCATTCAGCAGAAAATTCGACACTACACAGAATTGGAGAAACGACATGACACAAATTCACTTACAGGAAGGCAACACTGACCGTTATCAACAAGGATGGCGAAAACTAGCAGAAGTCGATGGACAGGCTGGTGAACGGGTGATTGATAGCTTAAAAGACATTGCTCCTGATTTGGCAAGGTACATTATTGAATTTCCGTTTGGCGATATTTATTCACGGCCAGGACTGGATCTGAAGTCTAGGGAAATCGCTACGGTTGCTGCCCTGACAGCGATGGGAAATGCTCAACCACAGCTCAAAGTTCATATTCACGGTGCGCTAAATGTTGGCTGTACCCATGAAGAAGTTGTCGAAGTCATTATTCAGATGGCCGTCTATGCTGGCTTTCCGGCTGCGTTGAACGGAATTTTTGCGGCGCAAGAAGTTTTCGCGGAACGAGATGCTAAAGCCATAGGTTGAGTTATTTAATTGCTAAATAAAACCGATGGAAATCCGTAAGCTCCGAACACAAAGGTTAAGCGTTTTGAGAGACTGTTTCTAACAGAATAAATCAAACAATCTGAAGCTTTCGAAAGCAATTACTGTCGTCTTGGCGCTCGATTTCAAAGGACCAATTTCTTGTCCGACCGAGAGAATTTTAGATTTTGAAGATATGACCGATACGACGGTCCATAGTGAGCTTGATGCCAATGGTAAAGGACCAGGTGAAGTAGGAGGCGATCGCCTCTCACCACACTTGACGCGCAATTGAGATTTCGTCAGCTTCAGACTTGTATGTGAATTCTTGGAGAAGACTGTGCTGAGATGTGCACAGAGCCAAATAGAGAGGGATAAATTGAGGTATCAGAGCTGATGATTGCGGCATTTGTTTTTGATCTGACAAGTTTGCCTTCCGCAAGCCGAGGGTGCCTGGGAATACTGAACTCAGCATCACTGTTGCTCTGGTATCAGCCTTATCGAAGCGTTGATCAACTGTTAAGTCGGTAATGCTGTTGTTGAGGCGCTTGATTGCGTTCCCTACCTCCTGGGATTGGGGCTTCTTTGGTGCAACTCCCCTTTAATACTGTGGCTGTTTCTCAAACCCAAGTAACTCAAATTTGGCATGGTCAAGCTAGTGCGCTGTTCAATGCTGGTCGCTATAAATCGGCCATTGAGCGCTATGAAAAAGTACTAGAGACCAACCCAGAAAATGCTAGCGCCTGGATTGACAAGGGCTACGCTTTATGTGAGATGAGGCGATATAAAATGGCCTTGCAAGATTTTCAGCAAGCGATTCGGCTGGCTCCCCAGAAAGCCAGAGCCTGGCACGGTCAAGGAATTGCTCAAGCTAAAATCGCTAATTTTGAAGCTGCATTGGCCAGTTTTGATCGCGCTATTGCTCTCAACCCTCAAGATGCTAAAGCTTGGCGTAATCGCGGCAATGCTCTGCTGCGCCTCAATCGCTATCAAGAAGCCGCTGACACGTTTAACCAACTGATTCAGCAAGAGCCAGACAATTACTACGCTTGGTACGATCGCGCGGTAGCACTAGCGGCAATGCGCCGATATCACGATGCCTTGAGCTGCCTTGATACCACCGTAGCGATTAAGCACAACTGTCATTATGCTTGGACCTATCGCGGCATTATGCTGAATAAGCTGTATCGCTTTCGGGAAGCACTAGAAAGTTTCGATCGCTCTTTGCGATATCGGGTGCCCAACCCAAATGCCTGGTATGGCAAAGCATCAGCGTATGCGCTACAGGGCAAGGCGGCACCAGCTGCGCGCTGGTTGCGGAATGCGGTAACCGTTAATCCCAGCCTGTATCGCGTGATGGTGCGCAACGACCCCAATTTCAGCATTGTGCTCAATAGTCCCGAGATCCAATTGGCGATTCATAACAACAATCAGCCTGAAGAAAATTCCCCTGACTCTTTAGAATGGCGGGAGTGTTCTTCGTTAGTGAATGTCCCGAACTCCTCATTTAACTTTTGATCGCGGCACCTTGATTTTGCATCCGCCACCGCGGGGCAAAACTTGGATTGACTTTGCTATCTGGGACGATCGCATTGAGCGATTTCGCATTCCCGCCCATCAATATCGTTCTTTGGTAGAAACGCTGCGGCGTGAGCAGGTGGCGTTTACAGATCGAGTGACGCAGTTTGAGGCCCTGCCGCTCAAGCTCCAGACGGCCTTTGAACCCTATCCCCATCAGCAAGAGGCATTAGATGCCTGGGTACGGCAGGGCTGGCGGGGCGTCGTGGCATTGCCCACAGCAGCCGGTAAAACCTACCTGGCCTATCTGGCCATGCAGGCAACGCCACGTAGCACACTAATTACCGTGCCGACGCTGGACTTGATGCATCAGTGGTATGACCAACTGCTACAGGTATTTCCCGATGTAGAAGTTGGGTTATTGGGCGGGGGGTCGCGCGATCGCACGCCTGTCCTGGTGGCCACCTATGACAGTGCCGCCATTCATGCCGAAACCCTGGGCAACCAGTATGGCCTGCTGATTTGTGACGAATGTCATCATTTGCCCAGCGACTTTAACCGGGTGATTGCCGAATACTCGGTGGCCCCCTATCGCCTGGGCTTAACCGCCACGCCTGATCGGGCC
>JBCCNE010000348.1:0-5579 GCA_039026015.1 Cyanobacteria bacterium P01_C01_bin.70
GCTTCTTTACGGTTGATAAGGGCGACAATCTTGTCAAAAAGATGCAGGTCGAAATTTTGATTCGAGATGGCGTGATTGAAGATATCCGAGGCGAGCTATAGAAGCCTGGCTGGACGCAATCTTTCCAAGCAGCAGAATTTGATCGTATCAGCGATTTAGCGCCAGTATATCTGACGAGCGATCGCGGAAATCGCTTGGGCTATTTATACAAGTCTTTTTAAGAGAGCTTAGGCAGGTCGACGCTGTGTCTGCCTCGCCGAGTAATTTTTAGAGAGGCCATTGCTGATTTTGGGGCAAACCTGACATCTTGTCGTTGAGCTTGACCGTCTGCTTTGATCCTCTTGCCCCTTTACCTTTGGGGGCCTGGAGCTGAATCTTCTCAGAGGTAAGGCCCGAAAGCCCTTCGTGTACACAGAACCAAGGGCGGATATTAAGATACCAATAGGCGGCAAGATCTTGGCAGGCTGCATTCCCTTACCTGGTGAGGCCCATTCCCTCCCCTGAGAACAGGTAACTTAGGTCATTTTTGTACTTCATGGGCTTTAGAAATGCCGTCAGGCAGATTCTCACTGTTCAAATGGGTATCCTGGGAATGCTCCAGGGCTCGGCGCAATTCAGAGCGTAACTAATGTGAACTCAAACGGTCGAACTATCGTGACCGTTTCTCAGCAGCGTAGCGTAATATCTAGCTACTTTACACGTTATGTTCCTTGATATAGATCATCCCGATAGCACTCAGAATTTAGGTAGAGTATTCAAAGATTTACGAATTCTGGACAGCTTTGGATAAGGAGATCAGCATCCTGCAGTAAGTAGGCATCGTAAGCCACGGAGGCGTATGGTAAATGAGTTGCATTATGCAGGACTAGCGCTGGACGGGATGATTGATATTGATGGTTAATCGTGTCTTACTAATTGCGCTGACGTCAGTGGCAACCTGTGGGTTGGGCCCGGGGGCGATCGCCCGGGCTCAATCTGTGGATGCTGCTCAATACGCTAATCAAGAAATTCTTGTTAGCCAGCGCGACAATGACGACAGCCCTGGGACACAGCAAGCTTCGCCAGCCATTGAGGCCCTCCAGAATCGACTCAGCGAACTCGGCTACTATAACGGCGAAATAGACGGCATATTTGGCACTGAAACTCGTGACGCCCTGGCAGCTTTTCAGCGAGACAGTGGCCTGGTGGGTACCGGAATTTTAGATCCTCTGACCCAAGAACGGTTGGCTAATCCTGACGGGGGTGCTGCCGAGGCCGGTGAAATTCCTGAAACTGATGCTCCCGGCGCCCCCGCGACTGCGAACGACGGCGACAGCCCTTTGTCTGATTTGCCACCCGTCAACGAAGATGGTGAAGTTCAGCCGGGGGCTGATGTCCCTGCTCCCGAGGGGACGCCAACTGTAGGTGCTGAGGGAGAAGCGGCCGCCGAGCCTTCCCCTGAGGGGGAAATGCCGACAGCCACGCCAGACCCAGCTGAAAGCACTGGCGTGGGACGCCTGGTTTTGCTGGGGCTGGCGATCGTCGTGTTAGGAGCCCTGGGGGCAGGAACAGTGCTCTGGTTGGCTAAACGCGGTCAGCCCAAAGCGGTTCAAGGCGGCAGTAATAATCGAGAGCCGGCTAATCCCGCTAACGATGCTATCCAGACACCGCACTCTGCTCCCATGGCGCCACCACCACCGCCACCGTCTCAACCCACGGCGGCAGCACCCAGCCAAAACGGTATCCCTCGACCGACTCCTCCTAAGCCCTCCAAGCTGACTCCTGAACCCCAGTCAGCGTTGGATGTGCGCCACCAATTTGCAGCAATTACCAATCCGGCAGAACCGCGGGTTGCCAAAATCAACATCATTGATGAGTTAATTCACGATTTGGAGCAGCCCAATGCTGAGCAACGTCGCAAAGCTATTTGGGAACTGGGCCAGCGCGGTAATTCTGCGGCGGTGCAACCGCTGGTAGACCTGCTGGAGCAGTCTGACTCCCGCGAGCAAAGCCTGATTTTAGCCGCGCTGGCAGAAATTGGAATCAAAACCCTGAAACCGATTAATCGCGGACTCGTAATCGCGTTGAAAAGTGAAAATGCTGAGGTGCGAAAGAACGCTATTCGCGACTTGACGCGGATTTATGGTTCTCTCAATCAGGCAGGGCGCAGCTTGGGGCATACATCCGCAATTGACGATGATCCTGAAGTGCGGCAGACAGCTAACTGGGCACTCGACCAACTCAACAAAATGCGGCTAAACGCTAACGACTCTGCGGGCCGTTTGAAAGGCAGTGCTACTCCTCAAGGCAAGAAAAAAATGCCGGAAGATGACTCGTCTTCGTCCTAACGCTGGGTGCTCCGGCTGTGAGTATCCGACCCAAAGCTGAAGCATATTCCGTCTCGAAGTCTCCTGCTCTGAGTGCTACCCAATGGGCTTTTTCCCTGGCGGTTTAATGGATTCTCCTAGATTCTGGACAAGTGCTTATGGCTTTAGCCATTTAGGCTTATGCAACCGGTAATATTCGGATGCCTAGCTCACAACCAGATGGCTCACCGCCTTGTCCTAATGAGATTGGCGACGGCCATAGCTAAAACACTCTGATAAAGTTAGGGCTGAGGTTAGGCAATGCAGCTGGGGGCGGTGACTCTGGTCTGCCTTAGCGCATTGTGTCGAGCCTAAATGACGGCGGCTATCATGTCTTCTTCCTTAAGTTTGCGAATATTGGTAGTTTCGACAGCAGTAGCGCCCTTGGGTTCGGGGTTGGGAGGAGGCGTCGAGCTATTTATCAAAAATGCGGTGCAGGGACTCCGGCAGCGAGGTCACCAACTCTCGGTCGTGGCCCCAGAGAAATCGCTGCTCTCGACGGGCGATCGCCTCATCGAAATTCCTGGCCGACTTCAGCCTACCGCCCACACTAGTCGGCGTGATAGCCCTGTGGTTATGCCGGAACCATCAGTGCTGTCTGGGATGATGACTTACGCACAAAAAGTGCAGGCGGAGTTCGACGTTATTTTGCATTTTTGCTACGACTGGTTGCCGTTTTACCTAACGCCCTTTTTTCAAACCCCGATTGCTCATTACGTCAGCATGAGTTCGCTCACTGACGCGATGGACACAGCAATTGCTGCAGTGACCACAGCGTTTCCGGGCACGGTGGGGGTTTGTACTCAGGCCCAAGCGGATACGCTGCCTTATCCCCACAGCTATCGTTTGATCGGCAGCGCGCTTGATTTGGCGCTGTATGACTATTGCGCTACTCCCGCCGCCACACTGGGCTGGATGGGCCGCATCTCGCCGGAAAAAGGCTTAGAGGATGCGATCGCCGCTGCTCAAGCGACTCAAACTCCTCTCAAGATCCTCGGTAAGTTGGAAAATCAGGACTACTGGGATCATCTGCAAAAAACCTATCCCCAGGCTCCGGTTGACTATTTGGGTTTTTTGGATACCTACGGCTTGCAGTCTGCCATGCGTAACTGTCGAGCGCTGTTGATGACGCCGAAGTGGATCGAAGCTTTTGGGAACGTGGCCATTGAAGCTTTAGCCTGTGGCGTTCCGGTGATTGCCTACGCTCGCGGTGGCCCGACAGAGATCGTGCGCCCTGGAAAAACCGGCTGGCTAGTGGAGCCCGACAGTGTAGCAGGACTGGTAGACGCGATCTCCAAAATTGACCAGTGCGATCGGGCTGCCTGTCGCCAACAAGTCGAAGCGGAATATTCCCTTGATGCCTTGGCGCTGCGATATGAGCAGTGGTTTAACGATATGTTGTCTAGGCGTAAGCGCTAGAGATTCTGCCTGGTTCGTCTGTGCGAAACATTGCTGCTTTTGCCAACTTGTTTGAGTATTAAGGCATAAGACATTACGGAATTGGTCGGAATAGCTAATAATGTAAATGGTTGTAAAGTTTGGAAAAAACTATGCCCCTACCGACAAATCTCACAACACTTGAAGGTGCGCCTTTGCCGGCAGATGCCTTGAGCAATAAAGTCGTACTGTTTGTCAATGTGGCCAGCAAGTGTGGTCTCACGCCGCAGTACGAAGGTTTGGTGGAACTCGAGAAAAAATATAGCGATCGCGATTTTGCGATCGTCGGCGTGCCCTCCAATCAGTTTGGTCAACAGGAACCCGGCACCGCTGATGAAATCAAGGATTTTACAAAGTCGAAGTATGACGTTGAGTTCACGCTACTGGAAAAGCAAGACGTGAATGGCCCTAACCGTAGTCCGCTCTATCAGTTCCTCGTGGGCGAAGGAGAGGATATTGAGTGGAACTTTGGCAAGTTTGTAGTTGGCCGCAACGGCGAAGTGGTGGCACGCTTTGATCCCAAAACTCCTCCTAGCGATGCCAAACTGCAAGAAACCATTGAGCAGGCGCTAGGTTAAGCTCTTGTGATTATCGCTGTATGTTGAACAGGAAAAGGCGATCTCTGAGATGAGCGATCGCCTTTCAATTTTGTCGTCATTGCTTATGGGTAATGTCATGTTTTCAATCCGATCAACGGTCCATGCGCTGTTGGCTGGAACGCGGCGATGGAGCTTAATGTTGCTGACACCAACCATCCTCGGGATGAGCGCGGCTGGGGCGATGGCGCAAGTTCCCGATTTGATTGAAAACAACCTGCTAGCGGAACTGATTCAGGTAGACCTGTATTTAGGGCGCAGCATCCCTGGCGGCAACACTATTTCCGATGAGGATTTCGAAACGTTTATTGAAACTGAAATCACTCCTCGATTTCCTGAAGGACTGACAGTGTGGGCGGCCAATGGCCGCTATCAAGACAATAGCGGCGAGGTAATTGCTGAAGCTTCTAATGTTGTGCGCTTGGTGTTTCTCGACACGCGTGAAAATGAAGCCGCTTTGCTGGAAGTGATCCAGGCATATATCGCCCAGTTTGACCAGGAGAGCGTGATGGTACTGGTCGACGAAGACATTACCGTGGAATTTGTCCCGGCCTTTGAAGCGCTTCCCAGCGGCCAACAGCTAGAAATAGAGTAGGAGATTCAGGCCGGGAATGGTGCGGGAAAACGTCCATAAAAGCAGAGTGATATAGGCCAGCCCAATCGTCCATTGGTACCATACCAGCGCTGTTACCAGTCCGGGTACATACTCATCCCGCAAGCGCAAATCGTTGAAGCCAAACTTGAACCAATTGTTGAGGCTGAAATCGTAATAGTTGAGCCAATTGCGGCGCTTTTGCCAGTTGATCGCATAGTAGCGATCGCGAAAAAACGGAAATTTGGGGATCACCGGCAGTCGCGCAATCAGTAGCCGGAGCTGTCGCAAGCTGCCGTCTTCGACCAGATAGCTAGTATCGAGCTGATCATGAAAGCGGCCTTGGCGGTAGAGCAGAGCCGTGAGAACGAGAGGCAGCGGAAGCACTAAGACAAAGATGGCGATCGCCGTCAGCCACGGAGTATCTCCTAGGCGATTTAGCATCAGGGCGCTTACAGCAATGACCAGAACAAAACTGCTGACCATCCACAGTGTCTCTTCGCGCGGTGGAACAATGGGATGCGGCACGCGGCGGCGATAGCGATCCACGAACCAGAACAGCAGACTCGATAGGGCGATCGCCATTAGTCCTACGCTGAGGGTTAACCC
>JBCCNE010000349.1:0-5573 GCA_039026015.1 Cyanobacteria bacterium P01_C01_bin.70
AGCGGCAGGGTTAACCAAGCGATCGTGAGCGTAGTCATGGCGTATGGCTCCGCTCAATCTCGTGGGTATCTAGCGTCGGATTGTCGCGCGCGAGCTTCATCACCCCCACCAGCATCAAGGCCTGAATCGAGAAGCCAATGACGATCGCCGTTAAGATAACCGCCTGGGGAACTGGGTCAGCATAAATCACATCTGCTTTATCGGTTTCAATGGGCGTGAATATACCGTCCCGAGCCGCTACCAGCACATAAAATGCAATTACCCCGGTACTCATGACATCCATTGCCAGGGTTTTCATCATCAGATTGCGCTTCCAGATGATGCCGATAAAACCAATCAGAACCGTGGCAAAGACACACGCTTCCAGCGCCGACTGAGGCAACTGGACGCGCGTCGCAGCAGCCAATTCGGTTAGCAGTTGAGGGCTCCACCAGATATCAAGCAAAATGGTCATAGGGGTAATATCGATTAAGCGACATTCATAGACTTTATACTATCAGGAAATTAGTTTCCATTAATTGAAGTCTAGTCAAAATGCCAAAGTTTGTCAGCCTTTGCGAACCGTATTTGCTTTGATGTGAAACTGTATTTACTTTGATATGACAGGCTACCGCTAAGCTACAGACCCTCTGACAGAATACAGAGACCGACTGGCAGTTGAAACCATGGACAGTAACTGGGTGCTCTATATTTCTAAAGACGAAATTGCCCAGACTGTTCGCATATTGGCCCAGGCGATTGACCAAGATTATGAAGGGCGATCGCTGGTCGTCGTGGCGGTTCTCAAAGGGGCATTTATTTTTGTCGCTGATTTGATCCGAGAATTACAGACACCGGTAAATCGGATCGAGCTGCTGCGGCTCGCCAGCTACGGTGCCGGCACAACTAGTTCGGGAGAGGTGCGGATACTGTTGGATCTGCCGCCGGAAACGGTCATCGGTCAGCATGTGCTGCTAGTAGAAGATATTGTGGACTCTGGGCGATCGACCACAGTGGCCCTCAACCTGCTGAAGGAGCAAAATCCTGCATCAATTAAGCTGTGCAGCCTGCTCAGTAAGCCTGATCGACGAGTTGTGCCAGTAAAAATCGATTACTGCGGCCTCACCATCGAAGACAAGTTTGTCATCGGCTATGGCCTCGATTGGGATGAGCGCTACCGTGACCTGCCCGATATCTATGTCGTTGAGGGCAACGAGAAATAGTGTCGGTAGTATTGCTGAAGGGCTGTCATCACTCACTCCCCGCGCAGGGATTTAGCCCCTGGCGACCGAAGTTGAGAGGAACGCGATAGGGTTTACCCCACAAACTTCTGGCATTCACTAGACCTCTTGCAGAGATAAAGTAGGGGCCCTTCCGTCCGCAAAAATTGGGGGATTCAGGGGGCGATCAGGATTCATACAAAAGGTCTCTTTTGACAATGCGCTCTAGGGCGCGTCATCAATTAAATCCAGAATGCTTGCGGCATCGGCATTACCGCCCCCGCTCCACAAAACTAGCTAGGGGCTGAACCGCTTTCAGCATTAGGGCTTGACCGCTAAATGATGACAGCCCCTAGTACCGCTGCAGTTCTTTGGTGCTAGCGGTGGTAGCGGAGTTGTTAGCGTAGCGGGCATATTGCTTGATGTGATTCTCCGGGGGCTGCAAGGTTGCCTGCACGGAGGGCCGATCGCCCAGCGCTGCCCACCAGGTTTTGAGCCGCTGGCAGTCATCAGGAATGGTCATATCGCGATAGTGCTCTAGCACGGCCCAGCGCTCGAACCACGGGTAGTAGGTGATGTCCAGTAGGGAAAAGCGATCGCCTAGCCAGTACGGCCCTTGATCCGACAGTTCTTGTAGGCCGCGCTGCTCCATAAATCGCAGATGGTGCGCCATTTCTTCGCGCCAGTCGGCTTGGTCTACTGGCGTTTGGGCCAATAGCAGCTTGTAAAACGCGGCGTTAAAGCGGCTATTGGCAAAGTCAATCCAGATTCTGGTCAGGGCGCGCAAACCAGGAGCGCTGGGCATCAGAGCAGGTGTAGGAAAGACCTCCTCCAGATATTCGTTGATGATGGTGGACTCCCAAACCCGATCGCCGTCGCAAAGCAGCACTGGCACTTTGCCCTGGGGTGAAATTTGGCGAAAGTTATCGGGCTTGTTCTTGAGATTAATCTCGTGGGTCTGATAGTCGAGCCCCTTTTCCTGCAGCAGGATACGGGTACGTTGGGCAAACGGACACACAGCAGAACTGTACAGTTGAATATCAGGCATGATGGCTGAGGCCCTGGGGAATGGGGGCAGGCGATTCATCTTTAGCCTAACGGAGAAAGTCATTGGGGTTCCAGCAATCGGACAGGACTGGGGGCAGCAAATGGGCGGAATAGTAATCGCGGGCGATCGCAGCGGTTCGGGCAAGACCACGGTAACGATGGCGCTGCTGGCCGCGCTCAGACAGCGGGGCCAGACGATGCAGGCCTTTAAGGTGGGGCCAGACTACATTGACCCGATGTTTCACCGCGCCATTACGGGGCGAGCAGCCTACAATCTTGACCCGGTACTCACATCCGAGAGCTATGTGCAGCAGTCTTTTCAGCGTCACAGCGCCACTGCTGCTTACGCCATTGTGGAGGGCGTGATGGGACTCTTCGACGGCGCGGGAGGCACGGCTTGGGCCAGTACCGCCCACATTGCTCGGCTGCTGAATCGGCCTGTTGTGCTGGTGGTGGACTGCGCCCGCCTTTCACAATCGCTGGCAGCGATCGTCCACGGCTACCGAACCTTTGATTCCCTCATAGAGGTGGCTGGAGTAGTGCTAAATCGCGTGGGCAGCGATCGCCATCTGGCGATGTTAGAGGCGGCGATCGCGCCCCTACAAATACCCGTGCTGGGAGCGCTGCGGCGGGATGATGCGGTGACTCTGCCTGAGCGCCATCTCGGACTCGTACCCACGGATGAACTGGCCGATTTGCCGGAGCGGTTTCGCCATTTAGCCGCGTTGGGGCAGCGATGCTTTGAATGGCAAGCCTTAGAGCGGCTGTTTGCGCAGTCTGCGAACTTCCCAACCGCTCTGAATGCCCACGACAGTATGAGTCAGGGCAAACTTGCCGATGTAGCTAGAGCGCAACCGGTGAGAATCGGGATGGCACTTGATCGCGCCTTTAACTTCTATTACGAAGGCAATCTAGAATTGCTGAAGCAGTGCGGTGCAGAACTGGTGCCGTTTAGTCCCATAGCAGACGAACAGTTGCCTCCTGACTTGAACGGGCTGCTCTTGGGGGGCGGCTTTCCGGAAATGTTTGCGGCAGAGCTGTCGCAGAATCGGCTGATGCGGCAGGCGATCGCTCAGGCGGTGGCAGCGGGACTGCCGACTTATGCTGAGTGTGGCGGGCTGATGTATCTATGCAAAACGCTGGTAGATTTTGACCGCAAATCGTGGCCGATGGTGGGGGCAATTGCCGCAGCCACTACCCTGACGGGGCAGTTGACACTCGGCTATCGCCAAGCAACCGCGCTCCAAGTCGGTCCGGTGGTGCCGGTCGGGCAGCAGCTTTGGGGACACGAATTTCATCGATCAGCAATCGCGCCCGCACCGCGATCGCCGCTCTATGCCCTGACGGCTTTTCCCCTCGTTGGAGCAGCACCGGTCGCGGCAGGGCTAGAGGGCTGGGTGACAGAAGATCTGCATGCCTCTTATCTGCATAGTCACTGGGGGGCACGGCCAGCGTTGGCGCAGCGGTTTGTTGCCACCTGCAATCGTCAAATATTGGCGTTCCCTAAACAGCATTAATACCATTTCTCTGGAATAGCACTACAGATCGGAATGGAGAGCTTTGGAAGCAAGGGGGCCGGGGAACTGTTGTGTAGCCAGAGTTTGGAGAATCTGTATAAACTCCTGGCGGCACGCTGGGCCAGCCTCGCTGATACCGTAGCGTGAGTTCGCTAAAAGTTCCGACTCAGAGAGTAAAGGAGCGAAAGGGGGCGGGCTTCAGTCGCGTCTTATGGAGCATTAGTCTTGGGCATCCGCATCGGGCTCGGCCTTGCCTGACGCCTTGAAGCGCTGGGCACGCTGCTGCAAATCGGCGAAATAATCGGCATCGCTGCTGTCTGCTGCCGGCGCAGGCTCGCTTGAGGATGGGGGAGGCGCTGGGGAGACAGTGTTGTTTGCGGTGTCTGAGCGATCGCCCTGGCTGGAAGAGTCAACGGCATTTTGGCGACGTTCCCGCAGTTCCTGGGCCTGAGCCTGCAAGTTGCTGAAATAGTCGGTTTCGGTAATTTCGGCAACTTGCTCGCCGACCTTTGCCCGGTCAATTTCAATTTCTATGCGCAGCAGGCTTTTCATCTGTTTGTAAACGGCCTGCCCATAATCACTCTTGTTAAAGCGATCCAGCAGCACCACGCCGCCCGACGCAATACCTGCTGCCAGAGCTGCAGGGATCAGAGGAATCCAGCCCCCCTGCAGAAACACAGCATAGCTAACGCCGTAGAGGGCGGCCAGCAGCACCAGGGCCGCCACAGCAAAGGTCACGGGCCGGCGCACATACCAGGCAAACAGGGCACCGCCTAGCCCCCAGAGGACAATCCATCCGGCTTCTGTCCAGGTTGTCCAGCTCCACAGCAGGGGCTGATCATCCAATACGGCGCTCAAAATCTGACTGATTGATTGCGCATGCACCATAGCGCCGGACATTTTCTGACTGTCTCGCAGGCCACCGCTAAAGGGGGTGTAGAATTCATCTTTAGCTTCGGGCGTAGTGACCCCAACTAGCACAATGCGATCGCGGATCTCAGCCTCATCGACATTTCCCGACAGCACATCAGTCAGGCTCACTTGAGACACAGCCGTTTTGGCCGCTCGATAGTTCAGCAAAATCTGATAGCCTCGGACATCAGCGTTGTAATAACCACCAGTGTTGGCTTGCAGCCGTGACAGCACCGTGCCGTCTAGTCGCAGCTCTTGCTGAGCGGTAAATTCCGGCTCAATGCCTTCGGTGGCCAGATATCGCAGCGCCAACTGTAACCCCAGTGACAAGAGGTTGCCGTCTTGGGTGTTGCACAGGTGAGTGCCGGTTTCTAAAGAATCAGCGGGTGGCTCAGCAATCAGCAAATTGCGGCGCAAAATCCCCCCCGAATCAACCACCAAATCGGAAAATCCAACCTGATATTTGGTGGTCTCGGGCGGCGGTGGGACCCCCGGATTATCGGGGCTACTCAGCTTACAAACGGAAAGAATCAGCTCATTGTTTTGCAGTTGATTTAACAGGTCTATGCGACCTTCCCCAATGGGCACATCTCGAAACAGATCAAGCCCGATCGCCCGGGGTTCAGCAGCGACTAACGTTGATAACAGTTCGGCAACAGTATCGTCAGCGATGGGCCACTCTTGGCGGGATTGGATGTCGGCTTCATCGATGCCTACTACGAGAATGCGGTCATCGGGGGGCACGGGCGATCGCTGTCGATACTGTTGCCGAACTGTTGTCAACGTTAGTCGTTGCTGAACCCCGGGCGATCGGGCTTGATCTGTTTCGAGATGTGCCCATTGGGGAAGGTCGCACAGCCCTGTTAAATCAACTGCAAAACAATGAGCTGATTCTTTC
>JBCCNE010000350.1:0-5565 GCA_039026015.1 Cyanobacteria bacterium P01_C01_bin.70
ACCGTGCCGTTGGAAAGTATGGCCCAACCCTGCTCGCTGTAGTCGCCCATCACGTCAAACCCGAGCTTCTGATAAAACGCTTTAGAGGCGCTTAAGTCTTTGACTGCGAGACTCATGGAGAATGTACCGAGTTGCATGTGGAAATCCTCTAAGAATTGCAAGATACCGTAGCTGGGAGCAGGAGATTTGGCTCGCACCAGCATACCAATCAACCATCGAGCAGCGACACCATCAGGAAAGAAGCAATTGTCGTCGCTAGGGCGCGTCATCAATGAAACTCGAAAGCCTTACGGTATCGATATTACCGCGCCCGCTCCGCAAACCTTGCTAGGGGCTGAATCGCTTTTAGCATCGGGGCTAGATCACTAAATGATGACGGCCCTTAGAGGATGATGCTTAAACTCAGCCTCACCGGCTTCAGCCCTCAAAATAGATTCCTTATCGAGGAATTTAGCCCCCAACCTTCCCCATCACTCGCCGCAAACACTTTTGAACATACTGCGATCCACTCTCACCGGTCGATTGGTATGGGCGTTAGAGGGACGATGAAAGTGGGCAGACTTCCATGGCTCGAATCAAGCCATGCTCAATGGTGAAACGGTGGCCGACGTGCTCATCAGCAAGCACGGCGCCGGCCAGATCGCACACGACCTGATGCACTTCGACCAAGATCTGCCCATCCGCCTCTAGATGAAAGGCAACCGGCTCGACGTGGCTATCGATCTCGCTCCACTGCTCTGTCCAGTAAGCGCGAACTGCTTCAGGGCCACGGATAAACCCCCCTTTAAAGGCTCGCGGCCAATGCACGTCGGGAGTCATCAGGACGAGGGCCGCATCAATGTCACGGGCGTTGAAGGCGGCGTATGCGGTGCGTAACAGCTGGATTTCTAGGGCCGGTTGATCTGGCATAAGCGGTCGGCGAAGGAGATAGGACACTCAGTACTATGGCCTTTTGTGGCTGCCCTTACGATAGGCGTCGCCGTAACCTGTCGTCTCATCCAATTCTGCTAAAGTTATTTCAATCCTGCTTGGGATATGAAATCTCGACTGGCAAGGTCGATGGTGAATCATATAAGCTCCACACTTGATTTGACCAACCAGGCGGATGCGGCGCGAGTCCTGCCACAAGCTCCATTAGTCGCTAGCTATCAGGTTGGGTGGCAAGGGTTAACCTTCATCCACTACTGCCATCCTCCCCACGAAACAGTGGAGCATCGCCTTCTACAACATTCACTGGTGATTACAGACCCCAAAAGTTGCTTTCAGGCAGAGCGTCATTTAGACGGCAAATTTAAACACTATGCCCACGGTAACGGTCGCATAGACGTGATTCCAGCGTTTCTCAGTCATCGGACAAACTGGGATCGGGAAGTGGAATTTTCGGTGATTGCGATTTGTCCAACCTTGCTGCATCAAACCACTCGAGAGCAGTGTGAAATAGAGCTGATGCCCCAGTTGGCGATCGCTGATCCAATAATCCAACAATTAGCGCTCGCGCTTAAGCTGGAAATCCAAACGGGTTGTCTGTCTGGCCGGTTATACGGCGAGTCATTGGGAACGGCGCTGGCGGCTCGTTTGGTGCAGAACTATGCAGTTAGCAAGCCTGCGCTTGGATGCAAAGCTAACGGTCTATCCTCGTCACAGCTGTCGCGAGTCATCGATTACCTGAAGGCAAATTTGGCACAAGATGTATCGATTTTGGATCTGGCCATCCTGACTGGCATGAGCGAATCTCACTTTAGCCGCTCCTTCAAGCAGTCAGTGGGAGTTTCTCCCTATCGATATTTGCTGCAACAACGGGTGGAACGAGCCAAACAATTACTGGAACAGCGATCGCTTCCAATTAGCACCATTGCCCTAGATTGCGGCTTTGCTAATCAAACTCATCTAACCAAAGTCTTTCGTCAGCTGACAGGGATAACACCCAAGGCTTATCGAAAGCGATAATCCAAAGTGAATTTTGAGGTCACAGATCTACGCACTGCAAGATGTCAGCCTAACGACCAGCGTCACGGTACACCATCATCAGTCAAAATCGTGCATTCATAGCGGTGACCCGTAATACCATTTCTCCGGGATAGCACTACAGATCAAAATGGAGAGCTTTGGGGGCAAGGGGGCTGGGGAGCAGGGTTTGTAGCTAGAGTGTGGAGAATCTGTATAACATCTGCTGCACGCAAGGGTGAGACGCTGCCCCAACGAACCGCAATGGCCCCCTCGCCAAAGCGTATTGACAGTACCAATACACCTTGTAGCGACAGGATTTGGGGGCAAAGCGGCTGTAGTAAGCGCGAGACAAAAACACGTAAAACCGCATATTCAGTCCATCGATCTACGACTGATCAGTCAAACCTCTTTACCCTCTTTGCTTCGCCACCAGATGCTTGGTGAGGTGTGTGAGAGCCCGAGCCATATCCTGTTGCTGATCCGTATCCAGATTGGCCATCAACTCCTTGAGGTGTGCCCTTTGAACTTCGGCCGCCCGGGCAAACAGGGCGTCACCGGCAGGGGTTAGTTCCACCAGGGTTGAGCGTCTGTCTGTGGGGTGCGGACGACGGGCGGCTAAGCCATCCCTTTCTAAGCCATCAACCAAAGTCGTGATGTTTCGCTTGGTCACCGAGAGACGTTTCGCCACTTCGACCATCGAGAGCGCCCCACTCTGCTTCAAAGCTTGCAAAATCTGAAAGCGGGCTGGAGAGACGTTCGCTTCGGCTAAACCATCGCGCAAAAACCGCATAAAGGGTGGAATAAATTGACAAATTGCTTCAGACGGAGACAGCGTCACGATTCGATTCTATATCGTGTATATATACACTATGATGATGTACATCACTTATGTCATGCATAAGTGCATCCTATCGTATACAGGGCCTAGCAAATGAGAGAAACCGATGCAAGCTGGACCGTGATCACAGGGTCGACAGGCGGGATAGGCCGCGAGATCACCAAAATACTCGCCGCGCGTGGTGATGCCATGGTTCTGGTGAATCGATCAGAGGCGAAGGCCAACGCCCAGCGTTCCGACATCCTTGTCACACATCCGGAGTTGAGAATTGAAGTGGTTACCGCCGATCTCTTCGACACCGCGCAGATTGCTGCAGCTACTGACAAGATCAATGCGTTGCCTGGTCGGATCGACGCTCTCTACAATACTGCAGGCGTGCTAACGGCCGAAAAGATTCTTAGCGCCCAAGGGTTCGAGTCGCAATTCGCCGTAAACACACTGGCGCCTTACCAACTGATCCAGAACCTCCGTGCAAAAATGGCGCGGCCATTGAGCGACCCTCCCGCCATGATCGTGAATTTTTCGTCCAGTGCAATCACGTCGGTTAAAACACTGGAGTTGGACAGCCTCGCCAATCCAGACAAGGTTGGTGGTCTTATGAGCACCTACGCACAAACCAAGTTGGCGGTGACTGCGTTGGCTGCAGCGCTAGCAGACGATTTAAAGTCGGACAATGTCCTGATCCGGGCCATTGATCCCGGAGCGACCAAATCTGCGATGACAATCGGAGGGAATTCGGGGATGCCAAAACTCTTGGCATGGGCTGCACCGCTGCTCTTTAGTCCGGCGGATAAGCAGGCGGCCAAAGTGGTCGATAGCGCCGATCCGTCTGCGTTTGATGGCGGCTCAGGAATTTACGTTGCCAATCTGAGGGAAAAGAAATTGCCAGCGGCCGCAGCAGACTTAAAGACGCAGAGAGACCTCGTTGCCTTGCTCAATAGTTTGCTAGGGGCTGTCATCATTTAGAGCCTGAACCCTTATGCTGAGAGCGGTTCAGCCCCTAGCTGGTTTTGTAGAGCGGGCGCGGTAATGCCTATGCTGCAAGGCTTTCGAGTTTAATTGATGACGCGTCCTAGCAACTTCGTAGCGCTGCCCCCCAACAGCCTGAGTAAGCTCTGTTTTTAGTTCGCGATGTCTTGGCCTAAAGGCAGAATTTATCGGTCAACCCGTCCCATCTAAACATGAGCACAGCAGATTAGACCGTTGCTCTGGTGCAATGTGCTTTAAGGCTGGCACTGCACCAGAGTAAATCCCTGATCGGATCTAGATCTGCATGCGGGCACAAGTCTCCGTCCAGGAGTCAGTCAGTAACAGTAGTGCGCCAATCGGCAAATGGGGTGCCTTCAAATACGCCATCCTGGACAGCAGCAAGATCTGTGTTGATGCGCTGCAGAGCTGCCGGATTCGGAGAAACAACCCGACGCAAGGGCCGCGATCCGGCGCGCATAAGTGCAAGATCACGAATTGCTAGTGCCACCTCTCGAGGATCTGGTCCGGGCTCGTCTTGAAGACCAAACCGGGTCAGGCCAATCTGCTCCTCATAGTCTCCTTTGCGGACATCGTCTGCCTCCGAGAGCATCTCGTCAAAGTAGCGGCGGGCGTTGGCAAGAAACCGGGTCGGGTACTGCGTGGGCTGAACGACCGTGAGCTCGACACCGAAAGGAGCCAATTCATAGGCCATGGCCTCAGACATGCCTTCAACCGCAAATTTCATGGCGACGTACCAGCCCTGGGTCGGAAAAACAATACGTCCTAGACCGGAGCTAACCTGCACAATCAAACCTTGTTGACGCGCCCGCAGGTGAGGTAAAACAGCCCGTACCACCCGGTGATAGCCAAGCAGGTTGGTTTCAAACTGGGTACGCACCTGATCCTCAGTGTGCAATTCAATCGGTCCAGGAATGCTGATCCCAGCGTTATTGACGACGACAGCTAGTGGGCCTGCGGCGGCTGCAGCTTCCACACCGCTCTCGACACTTTCCGGTGTACGCACATCCAGCTCGATCACCGTTAGCGGCAGGTCGTCAACTGCCGCTAACTCACGCAGTGCGGCAGCGGCAGGCCGGTTCCGAGCCTCACTCTCGCGCATAGAGGCGAAGGTCCTAAACCCAGACTGTGCCAGCTCAATAGCCGTCAATTGGCCAAAGCCTGAGCTGCATCCAGTCACCAAGGCAACATTCTGGGGGGATTCATCAGCGAAGGTGGATTGCCGGCCAGCAAAAGTCGAGGCCAGGGCAGCAGTGCCCATGACTGCAGCGGTGGTCAGGACCGTTCGGCGATCGATTTTTACGTTTGTCATGGTGAACTCCGAAGTGCGACGTCAATATAGTTGCTCAGGCAACTATATTATTGCCTAGGCAACTATATTCGACAAGTTTTTCGCCCGTTTTTCGGCTCGCACCTGCCAGGCTGGCTCAGGAGATCAGCTTTTCGGTAAGGTTTGCCAAGAGTACTTTTAGTTGACGCCCTTCACTTGGTGACAGGAGCGCTAGCATTTCATTGTTCACTTTCTTAGAAAGCGCTGTCAGGGTGGGCATTAGCTCTCGGGCTTCCGCACTTAGGGTTAGCAAAGTAGATCGGCCATCTTCTAAGTTCTCTTCCCGCTCCACCAGCTTCTTCGCGCTCAGTCGGGCAATCAGTCGGGTAGCCGCTCCCTTGTCAATGCCAACAGCACGGGCAAGTTCAGACGGTGTCGAAGCCCGACCCGCATCGATCGCGATTAAAGCTCCCCATTGAGCCAATGTCACGTCGAACAAGGCTAGCTCTTTCTCAAACTGAGC